>JANLQI010000156.1:0-2085 GCA_031367705.1 Saprospiraceae bacterium
CAAAAAATTCATCTGCGTTGTGCCACGTCTGCGGTATACACCTTACCACAAATTCAATCCAAACAACAACGGTTGGAGCGATAAAAAAGTTAAAGAGGTAGAGGACACCAACGAAAAATACAAGGAAATTGACCACGCCAAACTCCGTGAAGCGATGATAGCATGGGTGCGTGAAACGGGCAATAAAGTGTTGGCTTGTCCGGAAATGACGTATCAAGTGGATATTATGGACGAATTGCTCATCAATCCTCTGCCCGATGATGTCAAACCGTTTATTGTCAAACGCGGCTATTGGTTGCCGGATGAAGCCGCCTCTATTTATGCCAAAGCGCATACTGTTTTGAGTTTTGAATGTCATTCGCCTATCATTGCCGCTGCCAATGGTACACCTTGTTTTTATTTGCGTCAGCCCGAGGATACGATAAAAGGGCAGATGTATTATGATTTGGATTTCAACGATTGGACTTTTGAAATTGATAAAACAGCAGGTAAAGAGATAGCAGATACGCTGCGCGAGGTTTGGAAAAATTATCCTCAAGCTCAGGCAAAATTAAAAATGAGTATGGATAAAGTAAGTAAAATTTACAAGGAGAGAACAGGAGAGGTGACGAAAATAATGAATAAAAAACTTAAATAAAAGATAGAAGCAGGGCTCAGTTTTTACAACAAAACGACTTCTATACTGAGGGGGATATTTTCATAAAACAATTTATAAAATGCAAAAGTATATCGTATTAATATGGGTTTTAAGTCTATCCACAAGCGGTCAATCGTTTGCACAGACCTACAATATCCTTGATTTTGGAGCAAAAACAGACACAACTTTTTTGAACACAAAAGTTATTCAAAGTGCTATTGACAAGTGTCACAGCAAGGGTGGGGGAGAAGTGATTGTTCCTGCGGGAACGTATTACACAGGTACGCTTTTGTTGAAATCATATGTTTATTTGAATCTAATGGCAGGTGCTGTTTTGCAAGGCAGTTACAACCCTATGGACTATCCCGAATACAATATTTTAGCAGCAAAAAAATTCGGCACGATTACCCACAACGGCTTGTATTTAGAGTACATGAAATCCTTGATTATTGCCGATAATGCTCAAAATATAGGCATAAAAGGCGAAGGCACGCTCAAAGGGGCGGGCGAAGGAAAGGCGTTTCAGTTAGGCATTAACAAAGACGGAAAGCCTAAAAACATCTTTTTCATCGGTTGTAAAGACGTGATACTGAGGGGTGTCAAAATTCTCAATGCGGCTCAAATATGTGTATCTATTTCAGCTTGTGAAAGGGTTTGGATTGACGGTATTTATTTGAAAAGTTTGGAAAATTGGAACTGTGATGGCTTAGATATAGATGCCAAAGACGTGACTGTTTCCAATTGTATCATTGATTCAGAAGACGATGCGCTTTGTTTTAAAAGTGAATATTTAGACAAATTTTGTGAAAACATAACAGTCACTAATTGCGTCCTGTCTTCGCTTTGCAACGGCATCAAACTGGGAACGAGTTCTCGGACGGGTTTTAGAAATATCACAGTCAATAATTGTGTTATAAAAAAAAGCTCTCTGAATGGTTACAGGCATTGGGTCATGTCACCACAAATTGTATATCAGCCTGATATTCAAAGCGTTAACACAGGTATTGTCATTTTGGGTGTTGATGGCGGTATTGTTGAAAATATCAATTTCTCGAATATTGTGATGACAGACGTATTAAGCCCATTTTTTATTCGTGTAGGTAAACGGTTTGTCAATCCCGACCAAAAGGCTTCCGTTATGCGGCATATTTACATTCACCATATTAGAGCAGAAAGCCGTAGCATTCTGCCTTCAATCGTCGCGGGTTTGGACGAAAGCCCTATCGAAGATATTAAGATTTCAGATGTCCATGTTTCTGTGCCTATTTCCGTCAATACCGATTCATTCAAAACCTACCCTGCCATTGTGCCAGAAAATGTGAAAGGTTATCCCGAAAACAGGATGACATTTGGCTTAAAAGTGCCTGCAAATATGTTTTATATTAAAAATGTAAAAGGCTTAGAAATGAGCGACATTTCCGTGACTTTCAAAGAAAAAGATGTGCGCC
>JANLQI010000121.1:0-20310 GCA_031367705.1 Saprospiraceae bacterium
AATAGAAAGCATAAAAGTAGAGATTGGTTTGTGGAATATGTGCGCTTTCTTTTGTCCTTTTTGGTCAAACTATAAAATCAAAACAATCGTACCCGCAACAATCAACAATGCGCCAATCGCTGTTTTTAAGGTCAAGGCTTCACCTAAAAAAACGATGGAAAGGACGATGGTTAAGGCAACGCTCAATTTGTCAACGGGTGCAACTTGCGAGACTTTGCCGATTTGTAAGGCTTTGAAATAGAATATCCACGACAAGCCTGTGGCAACCCCTGAAATTACTAAAAAGATGAGATTGTGTTTTGACAGTGTCGCCAAACCTTTTAATTCACCACGACCTATGACAATGCCCCACGCCACAAACAAAATAACGACGGTACGAATCGCTGTTGCTAAATTTGAATTGACATTCGTAACGCCAATTTTAGCAAAAATGGCTGTTAATGAAGCAAAAAGAGCTGATAAAAGGGCATATATCCACCACATAGCTGTGAAATTTACGTTTTTAGTTAAGGTCATAAAGATAAGAAAAGGAATGACCCCCTCAGTATTAAGGGTTAAAATAGCATCAAAAAGGCTGCCTCATCACTGAGACAGCCTTTCTTTTGATAGTTATTTGGTTTTTACTGTTTAGCACGCAATGCCGTAACAGCATCAATATAACCTTGCATTGCCTCGTCCGTTGAAAGCCCTTTTGCGGCATTCCAAGCGTCCCATTTGGCTCTGCCTTCCATGCTGAACATGCCTGGACGTGAGATATTGACATCGCCTTCCGTGGCTTGTTTGAAGTATTTGTACAAACTCAATTTGTCATCGTTTGAGCCTTTTGTAAAGGTTTTTGCTGTGTTAGCCGCTTCTTGAAACTGTTCTTTTAAGTTCATTATTGATTTGATTAAAAATGTAAAAAGAAAGCAAGTATAGACAATTGTTTTGAGATTAAGAAACTAACTGCGAACTATCGAATTTTAAAATCTACCTTTCCGATTCTATTGGTTTTATGCCATTTAGACCATAACTATCCCCTTTGCAAACTCAATTCGACGACCTTATTGACAGTTTTATTGAAAATAAGGTTGGTTTAGCCGAAAACTTTTTAAGTGCGGCTTTGGCGGCTCATCTTAAAGACAATTTATTGGCACTTTATTCCGATCAACAACTGCTTGCCGCAGCTATTGGCAATAATTCATTGCTCGTTCATGATGCTAAGATACGAAGTGATAAGATTTATTGGCTCGACCGCAAGCACGACAATGCTTTTGAAACCCTCTTTTTTGATTTAATGGATAGCTTTGTAGACTATTTGAATCGTACTTGTTACACAGGTATTACGGGCTACGAATTTCATTATGCTATGTACGAAAAGGGCAGTTTTTACAAAAAACACCTTGACCAATTTCAGAACAATAAAAGCAGAGCGTTTTCAATGATTATGTATTTGAATGCCGATTGGCAGGAAAAAGACGGCGGCGAACTGTGTATTCACCACAGCGATCATTTACAAATGATTGCACCCGTTAATGGCAAATGCGTGTTTTTTAAAAGCAGTGAATTGGAACACGAAGTACGCTTAACACACGCACCCAGATTGAGTATAACAGGCTGGTTAAAAACAAATGGGGCATAGTTAGTTAACAGTCATCACAATCATCATTTTTATGCCCCCCCTCAGTATAAACGGCATTTTAACCCTTTTTAATGCTTTATGCGCTTATAAACAGACACATCTCCTGCTTCTGGATATTTTAAAAAGGCTTCTAATTGCGCCTCTGTTGGTTTGGCAAAATAGGTATCATCAGTCAATTTTGTCAAAGGCATAATGGCTTCTACATCTGGTTGATTTTCTTCTTTCATTTGACTTAACATATTGATTGTCAAGTCATTCTCTTTGGGTGTCAGCATGACAACGAACCAATAACCTTCAATGACTAAATCTTTGATGTTCAAAAAATAAGTATCTCCTTGTTGGCGCATGTCGAAAGTGCCTTCTTTTTCATCCGCATCTTTGGAATCGGGATTTTGTATGATGGTTTTTGTTTTAAAATCAAGACTATAATTGAGTTGCTTGATTGTTTGATAGCCCGTTTCAGTTCTTAAAAGATCTGTTTTAACGATAGAGTCTTTGCTTGTTTGATTCTCCTGTGAGGCTACATTGATATGTTCTATCAATACATTGTTTTTGACTTCAAAATTCGGGAAGTTCTTCAAGTCTTCGGTAGCGAATTGCCTGTATTCATAGACAAACAATTGATGCGGCATCGGTGATTCAAAAACGACGACTTCTTGCAGTAAATGAGGTTTTTCCTCACTTTTTTCATCAAGAAATTGACCGACAAGCGTGGGCGGACATTTATCAACAGCAGCAGCTTTGTAAGGAATTGGTTTTTCAAAAACAAGCGTTGTGCAACGGCTTGTTAATAAGGCGACGAATAGGACGAGATACAGTGATTTTTGCATCGTTCAGTGGTTTTTAGATTAATAAAATGGATTTATAAACCTTGTTTTGTCCTTCTTTGAGCCTTGTATTGGGCGATTGATAAAGTGACTTGGAGATTTGAGATTAGTCACTTTAAACAGTTTTTTGAACGCTGATTGTGCTGATTTGCTTGATTTACGCAGATTCTTTTATTACAGGATGAAAAAAGAATCTGCGTAAATCAAGTAAATCAGCGTTCAAAAAACTATACCTTTTTAGGTGGCAAATCAAAAGCCACCGCTTCATGCTCTAAATGCCCCCGATGCGAACCATCGCAGAAAGGCTTGTTTTTTGACATACCGCAACGGCACAAACCGAGTGAAGTTCTGCCTTGAAGACCATAAACATCTCCTTGTGCATCTACAATTTCGAAATCGCCTTCTATTTTAAGGGAACCGTTAGAGTTGACCGTAATTTTTGTTTTAGACATTGTTTGTCGTTTTACTTTTTGATGAATAAATATTATTGTTAACTGATTTCTAAACTGAATCTTTTTGGAAAGCGTTTTGGCAAATCTTTCTTTAAAAACACCTCTGCTTTGCCCAATGCTTCTTCTACTGTACGGGAGCCTTCATCTTCCCACGAAACGCCGATTGTATCAATCAAACGAAGGAGACTGTCGCTCTCTTCATCCGAACCGATGACCATCCAGCCGTTATTTTCAACCCACCAATCAATATGAGGATATAGTTTTGAAAAAATCATTAATTTATTTTTTAAGCTGTGTTAAACGAAGAACAGGCGGGATTCTCCCGATGCCTTTACATATGCGGTATTGGTATTTTTTAACAAACACAAGCATATTCAGCACGAATGTAGCAACATTTAGCTGTTTTTTATCTAATTGAACAAATGCTTAATGCTTATTTGCCCTTTTTTAGCCCAGATACTGAGGGGGTGAATTCTTAAGAAATACTTGACGAATACAGCATTTTGTCATTTAGGTTCACGAAATTAGCCTAAATAAAGATTGAAAAATGAACAATAGTTGTTTTATATCAAAATAATCATTACCTTTGCGGCGGCAATTTCGCCAAATAGTATTTTTATAAATAGTTTTTTAATGCAAACAGGTACAGTTAAGTTTTTTAACGAAGCAAAAGGTTTCGGTTTTATTGTTGACAATAACTCAGGTACAGAAATTTTCGTTCACAGTTCAGGTCTTAAAGACAATATCAGAGAAGGTGATGTTGTAAGTTATGACACTACAGATGGTAAAAAAGGGTTGAATGCTGTTGATGTAAAAATCGCACAGTAATTCGTTATAAATTAAATTTTATAACCGCTATTGTTGAATATTGAAAGATTAATACTCATATTTAGCATTCAACAAAACATAAAGGCTTATCAATGTCTCGTACATAGATAAGCCTTATTTTTTGTTGAAAAATAGCTTTTGATTTGAAAAAAAAATGCAACCTTTACACCTAAGGAAATGATGATTGTTTCTATGAAAATCAACGTTTTACAAATTCATTATTCATCATTTCCTAATGTCTAATCAAAGTTATAAAATGACTGTTTATATGAAAACGCTTAACATTGTCCTCGTTGTTCTCTTTGTCCTTTTTGCCGCCGTGCAATACAACGACCCAGACCCTTATATCTGGATGCCAATTTACCTTTTCCCAGCAGTGGTTTCCTTTTTTGCCATAAAGGGGAAATATAACAAAACTTTTATTTTGATAGGTTTAATACCTATTACCCTTTTTATGCTGGACTATATACCTGATTTTATTGATTGGATAAAAATGGGTGAGCCTTCTATCGTGGAAACCATGAAAGCAGAAAAGCCTTATGTGGAAATGACTCGCGAGTTTGGTGGCTTAGTAATATGTGTCGCAGCTCTGGTGTTTCAATATTTTAGGGCGCGAAATACTGAGGGGGTGTAAAACACCGATTTACAGAAAAACAGTAAATTCAATAAAATAATAAAGTATTTTAGGTTATTTTTAGGACAATTGTATGAAATCACTACATTTGCAACACTTAAATTTATCATCAAAACCCAGTGAAAATGTTTGATTATTCTGGTTATTATACCCTCATCTTAGGGCTTCAAGGCTTCTGCTTGTTCCATGCCTACAAAAACGACAACCAACAAAAATGGTTTTGGATAATCATTTTCATACCGCTTATCGGTTGCCTCATCTATTTGTATGAAAACTTTTACAGCCGCCCTAATATCAACAATATTACTGAGGGGGTCAAAGGCTTGGTGTATAACAATTACGCTGTTGAAAAATTAGAGAAAGAAGTTAAATACTCTGAAACCATCACCAATAAAACCAACTTGGCAGATGCCTATTTGGAAAGAGGACGTTACGACGAAGCCTTAAACCTTTATGAGAATTGTAAAAAGGGTTATAATGATAAAAACCCTGATTTGATGCGTAAAATGGTACAGGCATATTTTCTGAAAAAGAATTACAACAAGGTAATTGAGTTGGGACAACATTTAGATGCTGTCAAAACTATAGGCGATTCTGGAGATAAAATTGCTTATGCTTGGGCTTTATATTTTACAGGCGAGACGGCTAAAGCAGAGCAAAAATTCAAGCAATTAGATGCTAAATTTGCTAATTTCCCTGCACGAATTGAATATGCTAAATTTTTGATTGAAACCAACAGACCCGACGATGCTAAAAAAATTATCCATGCCATCATAGATGAACACAATGGCATGGATAATTATGAAAAAGGCCTGAAAAAAGGTTTGGTCCGTGAATCCAAACGATTGTTGCAGACAATTAGGTGAGCGTTATGCTTAAACCATCGCCCCTACTTTTTTCAACAACGCCAAAGTGCGGCGTACACCTTCCTCTTCTTCCAACACAGAACCTTCATATTCGATGCCGACGATGCCTTTGAAGCCTGATGCTTTGACAATTTTCATCATCCGCAAATAGTCCGTATGCGTTTCGTCACCCGCTTCGTTAAAGTCATGACTTTTGGCACTGACACCTTTGGCATAAGGCAACATTTCGGTTGTCCCTTTATATCGGTCGTATTCTTCAAGGCATTTACCAAAAGTCGCACTGTCGCGTTTCAAGCAAAAATTGCCAAAATCGGGCAGTGTACCGCAGTTTTTCATGCCTACTTCCTTCATAACGCCTGTTAACCATTCGCCGTTTGAAGAATAACCTCCGTGGTTTTCGACGATGACATTGATATTGTGTTGTTTACCAAATTCGCTTAATGTGCGTAAACTTTCTACACAACGTTTGGCGACTTCTTCTGCCGTGCCTTCGCCGTGTGCATTAACACGTATGGTTTTGCAGCCCAATGTTTTGGCACATTCGACCCATTTATAGTGGTTTTCAATGGCTTGTTTGCGCTTAGCTGCGTCGGCATCGCCCATAAAGCCTTCACCATCAATCATAATAAGGTGATTGGTTACGCCATTGTCGTTGCAGCGCATCATGAGTTCTTTCAGATAAGCCGCGTCTTGGGCTTTGTCTTTGAAAAATTGGTTGACATATTCAACGATGCTGATGTCGTACTCCTTTTTGGCTTTCACAGGAAAGTCTAAATTGGTCATCTTCTTAGCAAATAGGGCTTTGTGGAATGACCATTCGGCAATC
Source organism: Saprospiraceae bacterium (assembly GCA_031367705.1). Lineage (GTDB taxonomy): Bacteria > Bacteroidota > Bacteroidia > Chitinophagales > Saprospiraceae > JAAFJT01. The sequence continues at coordinate 6,055 of JANLQI010000121.1, forward strand.
GAGATGTCGAAAAAGAGTTTTTTAGAACCTGTTGCCGCCGCCGCCGTCGAACAAGCGGCTATCGCTGTCGAAAAGGCAGGTGCGGCAAAAGCAGTGGTTTTTAGAAATTGTCTGCGTGATTGCATTGAGTTATTGAGTTGTTTAGTGATGAATGAATAGAAATATCCGATACTTTGAAGCCATAATCTTAGCGCATACTGAGGGGGGGATGCACAGGCGATATTTTGACCGTTTCCGAAATAACACCCGTCGTTTTATGCTTCAAAATGACTTTAACATCGCCATTCGGTAGCAATTCGTCTTTGATTAAATAATGGTCGTTATCAAAATCCACATAACCCGACATCTTTGGTACGCCCGTTTTGCCACGCCAATAGTCTAAGACAACAGGCTCCCACAGCTTCGTTTTGGCAGACTTATAAGCGGCATCAATAATGGCATTGACGACATAACCATCGTAGAAAGTCTCAATGGGTTCTTTCCCATTTTCAAGAGCGTTGAACATATCTGTAAACATATTCGTGTAGCCCAATTCATGCACTTCGTCACCGACGGGGAAAAGCCAACCACTGCTCGATTCGGCTTTTTCAGCCACATAAGCACCGCTTTTACCTGATGTAAACATTTCAAAACCAGTACGTAAGAAGCTGTTTGTCCAAATCGTCCCTTCGCTGCCCATGACTTCATCGCGCAAATCCATGCCGCCTCTGAACGTCCAAGAGACTTCAAATTGACCAATCGCGCCGTTTTCGTATTTGACCAAACCAATAGCATGGTCTTCGGCATCAATCGGTTTGACCTGGGTATCTGCCCAACACATGACCTCAACAGGGCGAATGTCTTTGCCGATAAAACTCCTTGCAATTTCGATGCAATGACAACCCAAATCTAAGATAGCACCGCCACCTGCCAATTCGATATTCCAAAACCATTCAGAATGTGGCCCAGGGTGTGTTTCCCTTGATTTTGCCCATAAAACAGTACCAATAGCACCTGCTTTGACGCTTGCAAGGGATTTCATAAACTTAGGCGTGTAGCATAAATCCTCCATATAACCCGCAAAAAGGCCTGCTTTTTCAACCGCTTCAAGCATGATTTTAGCTTCTGCGGCATTGCGTCCAAGTGGCTTTGTACACAGCACAGGTTTTTTGTATTTGACACACAACAACACGGCATCTAAATGGACATTATTCGGTAAAGCAATGACCACGACCTCTGTTTCAGGGTGTTTGACGGCTTCTTCCATGTTCGTTGTCCAATTAGGGACCTTGTAATCATTGGCGAAACGTGTGGCAGTCTCTTCCCGCCGTGCATAAACGACCGATACGTGGTCTCGATTCCGTTGCCCATGCAACGCTTCGGCATAAAAACGACCGATGAAGCCGCCGCCGAGAATGGCTATTTTCTTTCCCATATAAAAAATAGATTTTTTTGCTTTGGTTAACACATAGTCACATAAGGCACATAGTTTCTTTTTTTTTGTCATCCTGAAAGCAAAGAAACTATATGCCTTATGTGTCTATGTGTTAAAAAATTATTATTTCAAAACTTTCATATTCACTGGATCCCAATTAATCACCTTTTTCTGTTGCGCGCTCATATTGCAAGCTATTGATGGCGCGGCAGCCCGTAAACCAAACGTCGCATCTTCGAAACAAGGTTTTCCAGCGCGGATAGATTCAAAAAAGTTGATAAAATGGTCTAATCGGGAATCATACCCAGCGGGTGCTTTAAAGTTAATTTCTTCATTCCACGTGTTTTTAGTGGTGGCATCGCCAAACTTCGCAAAATGCCATTGTTTGTAAGCCTCTTTTTGCTTGGCGGAAAAACTGGTGTAGCTGTCGTAACCACCATAACCTGTTGTCAAAGGACGTTTGAAAGATTTGACTTTCAAGTCGTTGCCACCGATTTCAATGACCCCCTCAGTACCAACGAGCCTTGTATAGGATTTGCCGCCATTGCCATCGGACAGATTGACGCGGGTGTAAAATTGAAAAGATGCGTGCATGTCCGTCTTCGGATAATCCATAATGCCCGAAACAATGTCAAAAGCATCGCGTCCGTCTTTCCAATAGTTCAAATCACCTAAGGCGAATATGCGATTAGGCCCCAAAGAACCCGTAATCGTATGCAAAGCCGTAACACTGTGAACAAAAAGGTCGCCCGCCACGCCTGTGCCATAATCGGTATAATTGCGCCAACGGAAGAAGCGCGTAATATCAAACGGTACTTTTGGCGCACGTCCTAAAAAGCGGTCAAAATCTACATTTTGCGGCGAAGCATCGGTTGGAATCGCATATTGCCAAGCACCTCGCGCATCAGCACGGTCAGTAACGGCTTCGGCATGGGTCAATTCGCCGATGATGCCCGAAGCCAATTGTTTTTTGGCTTCAAGAATAACAACGCTACTTGCCCCTTGGCTACCCACTTGGAAAACTTTGCCGCTTTTTTTCTGTGCGGCTATAATCGCATGACCGTATTCTATTTTTTGAACCATCGGTTTTTCACAATAGACATGCTTCCCAGCGTTCAAAGCGGCGATGCCTATCACATCATGCCAATGGTCAGGCACACAAACGAGGACTGCATCAATATCTTTCCGTGCGATGACTTCGCGGTAGTCGCGGGTCGTCATGATGCTATTGCCCCATTTTTCTTTGGCGAAGTCTAAACGACCATCGTAGAGGTCGCAAACAGCGACCAATTCAGTACCTTCGACTTTAAGGGCAGCGTCCATGTCGTAATGTCCGATGATACCTGCGCCGATGAGTCCGAGCCGTATTTTATCGTTTGCCGTTACTTTTGCAGTGGATTGTAAGGTGCGTGTGGCACGGCTGTAAGCACTTGTACCGAGCGTAATGGCTGCCGTTGTACCTGTTAGTTTTTTTATAAAATTGCGTCTTTCCATATTGAATTGATAATGATTTGTATATAAAAATCAGATTTTATGCCTTTATACTGAGGGGGTGCTTGAGCTTGGTTTCTCTCGAATCATCTTAACAATTCGCCATATTAAAAATGCTGATGTAATGGCCATCAATACTTGATAAGCCGTCATATCCCCCGTTGCTGTTAGCGTTTGTCCACGAAGTCTTGATAGATAAGTCATAAAAAAGATGAGCCACACATAAAAAATATAGACGTGTTGCATCGTCAGCAAAGAGAAAGAGGCAAACAGCTTTTTTTGATAAACGAAAGGCATGACGACTATCATCCCATACGCCAATGCACCACCTGCTACGCGAAAAGGAACGAGTTCAAAGCCACTCAACACGACTGCTACCGCTAAAAAACCCCAATGAATGACATGGATAACGGCAAAATCGGTAACGAGTTGGGTCTTGATAGATAAGGGTATGCTATCCGATTCTACTGAGGGGTGTCGTGTCGCATAAATGCCATAAAATAGAAAAAACATCAGCGAAACCCGCCCAGACAATCTGGCAGATGCTTGGAAAAATAAGGTTGTATCGCCTTTGCTTTCCATAAAAGCCAACAGCATGACCAGCACTTCGAGTGCGATGCCTAACATGAGGAGTTTGGATATTTTATCTTTCATTCTTTTGATTTGGATGATCATGTTGTTGTAATCTCTTTTTCCTTAAAAAACAAGAACAAAAACGCCAAAACAGCCACCGTTATACCCGCAGGAACGAGCCAGAATGATTGCCAATTGGTCACTTCATTGATAGTATAAGCGTCTTTGACCAAACCCGAAAGGTAAGTGCCGATAAACATACCCACACCATAAGTAGCGAAAGTAATTAAGCCCTGTGCCGCACTTTTGATGGTTGGACCCGCCTTCGTCTCGGTATAAATCATGCCTGAAACGAAGAAAAAATCGTAGCAAACGCCATGTAGAATAATGCCGAGATAAAACAAACCAATCAAGCCATCCACATTGCCAAAGCCAAAGCATAGGAAGCGGAGCATCCACGCCAGCATAGCCACAATGAGGATATTTTTGATACCTAAACGCTTGTAAAACAGAGGCAAAAGTACCATAAACAAGACTTCAGACATTTGTCCCATCGTCATTTTGCCCGTTGCGTTTTCCATACCGACTTGTGTGAGAAAGGCATTTGTGAAACTATAATAAAAAGACAATGGAATACAGACCAAAATGGAAGCAATGAAAAACACAAGGTAAGAACGGTCTTTGAACAAAACCAATGCATCAAGTCCCAGTATTTGTCCAATAGAGGCCCCCTCAGTATTTTGGGCTTTTGGTGGCGTATTTGGGAGCGTAAATGAATAAAAACCAAGTAAAAGGGATGCACCTGCGGCAATTTTGAATGGCATATCGGTTGCCGCTAAGTTGGCAACGCCTTCAAAATGCAGTGCGCCAATGAGTAAACCAACAACAATCCAACCCAATGTGCCAAAAACGCGGATACGCGGAAACTCTTTGTCAGGTTCAGACATCAAATTGAATGCAACGGCATTTGACAAAGCCAATGTCGGCATATAAGCCGCTGAATACATAAGAATTATCCAAAAAAACAGGTTTGGGTCTGTAATGGTTGTTGCATAATACAACAAAACTGCACCCACTAAATGCAAAACACCCATAAACTTTTGCGCCGCAAAGTAACGGTCTGCAATCAAGCCGACAATAAAAGGTGAAATGATGGTCGCAATGGCGTTTGCACTGTATGCCGCGCCCGTTTGCACGCCGGTGGCTTTCAATGTTTGGGTGAGATAAGTGCCCATCGTGACAAACCAGGCGCCCCATACAAAGAATTGAAGGAACATCATGGCAGATAATTGCATTCTTGTTGTTGTATTCATAAAGAAGTGGTTGTTTAGATTTCTAAAAGACCGTTGGTTGCCGAATTTAATTTTAGATGCGCATTTGAAATGCGGTACGAAGATTGGAAAAATGTTTTAGAAACCCAATATCTTTTTGCTATAATGCTTTTGTTTTTGATAAAGGGAAACACAAATGACGCTGATACGATGGATTTGCTTCTTTTTGCGTAACCAACAGCTATAAAATTGAGGATGCTCACTACTTCAAATACGGTTCTTTATCTCATTTTTCTCTCGAAAAACCTTATATTTGCACTAAATTAAATTAATTTCAATGGGATATAGCAATTATAAAAAAATAAAAACAGTCGTCAAGAAATTCAACCTTGATGTACGTGTCGTAAGCCTGTTTCCAGAAATAACAAAGGTAGAGCCAAGCGATTGGTTGAAAGAAACTTTGAAACGGTCAAATGTTATGGTTTTAACGAATGAGAAAACCAAATCAGAAAGGGTTATTTCACCCATTTTAGTTGAGATTGCACAATCTTATACAGAACATATTTCGTTCTTTTCTGGTGAATCCTTGAATATTAAACCCGAAGATGACCTATCTGGAGAATGTGATTTCTTTTTTGCACTGCATCCGCCAAAGCCTTATATTGATGCCCCGATTATTTCATTGGCCGAAAGTAAAGACGAGGATATGGAATGGGGTGTGGCGCAATGTGCCGCGCAAATGTATGGCGCAAAACTATACAACGAAATGGAAGGCAAAGACATTCCTATCATTTTTGGCTGTGCCACTGACGGCATCGAATGGCAATTTATGAAATTAGAAAACAATGTTTATCACCTTGATAATCGTGTATTTACGGAGTTAACCGCCATTTTGGGGATTTGGCATCAAATTTTAAAATCGTATTTAGTTTAGGTGAACAAAGCAGCGAAAAGACTGAACAAGTGTCTTTTTCGCTGCTTTGTTCATTCAAGCATTAATTTCTGCTCATTTGATACGCCTTCGTCGTCGTGTAATACTTCGCCAACATATTTGGCACTTCCCACTCGGGCATATTGCCTTTTAAAAGATACTCTAAAAATCGGTCAGTCACCCTTGCAAAATGGGCTTCGTGTCCGTCATTGTATTTTTCAGGAATGACAACTTTCCAGTTTTTGCCCGCCGCTTCAACCGCCACATCAGGATATTTCTGTTGCAAAACGATGAATGCATCCTTGAGCGCAAGCGCAAAATCAGCATTTGAGCGATTCGGTTCTATGTACAATGTCGGTTGAAATTGCTCCGCTGCACCTTGACGAATAGCCAAGGTAGCTTTTGTGCCGCGCATGATGGATTGATGCGTATCGCCTGTGCCATCGGGCGCTTTGAAGTTCCAAATGACGGATGTTTTGGCGTGGACACCCCTCAGTGTATAGTTGATTTCACCGTTGCAATAGACTTGTAAAATGCTGTCTTTGACCACTGCTTTCTTCAAATAATCAGGGAAACCATCGGTTTTGGTGATGGTTTTGAATTGACTCAGCGTCATATCCGTTGCCCAACGTTTGGCGGTATTGACTTGAATGTCCTTTGTATAATCTAAGGTTTGATTCGGAAAACTGGCCCATTGTACTAAGTCCACCAAATGCGTCATCACGTCCACGATACCTTCGCCTTGTTGTTCAATATCCATAAACCAAGACGGGCGGGTCAAAACATTGCCCGAAACAAATTTATAGAAATGATGAATGCTCTCTTTTGTAATGGCTGGATTGCTCGGCGAACCCTTTTCTAATGTGCCAAATACTGAGGGGGTCATCGAAAGTTCCCGTTGCATAACGGTAGTGATTTCTGAACGTTCGGTCATGATGTCGTAAAGCAATTTCTTGTTTTTAGCCGCTACGTCGAAGGCTTGTTTGAGTTCTTCAAAGCCTTTTTCGTTGATGACCATCGGTTTATCCGCCAATACATTGAATCCGCTTTCCAAAGATTTAAGAATATAATCCGTTTTCAAGCGGTTATTGCCTGACAATACGACCACATTACCCTTCTTTTCGGCTATCATTTTATCAAAAAAATCATCGCCGAAGTAGTTGACTTGTTGCCAAGCCGTCGGTTTGTCCGCGCGTTTGTTGTAGCTGTCAATGCGCCCCAAATGTTGCTTAACATCTGCGCCTTCGGGGGCATAGACATGGACGGTGGCATCCACAGAATCGTACATTGATTTTTGGACGAGGGCTGCATGGAAATGCCCTGGGTCGAGTGTGACTAAGTGAATCGGTTTCATTGTTTCTTTCGGTGTGTTTGTGCAAGAGAACATGGTCAAAGCCAATGTTGCGAAAAGTAGATTTTTCATAAGTTTAAATATAGATTTATGATGCGTTTGTAAATGACGACAAAATACAAAAAAGGTTTTGGAAATACGCCAGTCCGCATCTTTGTTTAGCTTTACATTTCATAAATCAAAAAAATATGATAAGAACAATAATTGCTGTGTTAATGATTGTTTCGATTGAACAATCACATGGACAAAACCCTACGATGTCCGTTGAAAAAATGTCTCTACATCAAAATCTAAAAGGGACGCAATTCTGGATGATTCCGCCAAAAGATTTTAAACCTTCAAAGGATTTCAAAGGGTTTAAGGATACAACAGACCCCGTGGCGATGATTATGTTCACGGAAATGAAAGCACCCTTTTCGGAATTATCAAAAGGGTTTAAAAGCGGCAAACCCTTGTCTAATAATATGGTCGTCAAAAACATTAAAGAGTTGCGTATTAACAACCTTGATGCCCTTTTCATAAACATAGAGCAACCCAGCAATGATTTAATTTATGAAAAACACATCTTGTTAATGGGGGATTCCAGTCAAAGTTTCTTCTTAAATGGTGTTTTTATTAAGGATTCGGTCACTTTAGGCATAGACATTAAAAAATCTTTAGAAACCGTTTATTACGACGAAAACCAAGTCGTAGATAGCCGAGGCAGTTTGGATTATACGATAGATGAGTCGGGAACGAAGTTAAAGTTTTCGTCGGTTATGGGTAATGCCATGATTTTTTCAGTTGATGGAAAAACGCCTACGCAATCAACGGACAAGCTTTCATTTATTGTTGATAAATCTTTTGCAAATGCGGTCATTGAAAACAAAAAGCTGTTCTGCATTGGGCGGTTAAAAAAGTTGCCTTATGCAAGTACAAAGATGGACTTCGAAAAAGGGCTGAAAGATGTTGAAATTGATGGTTTAGAAGGGTACGAACTGTTTGCAAAAGGATATGACAAAAGCAGCACTTTTACGGGATACATCCACCAAATCATTTTGTTTGGTGAGACAAACTACATTATACTCGTCGGTACGTATGATGAAGAGACGACTGAAAACATGGAGACCCTTAATAAAATAGCACGGACATTTAAACGGAAATAGCTTTTAGGCATTTTATACTGAGGGGGGGGTAAATAGTTGATTTTCAATAAATAACAACGTTACGAAGGTTTGAATTCCACGGGATGAACAGTAATACTGTGTTTGCGGGATGCAAGACTGTACTATTGGGATAACCAGACTGTGTTTGCGGGATACAAAACTGTGTTTGCGGGATGCAAGACTGTGGTGTCGGGATGCAAAACTGTGGTGTCGGGATGCAAGACTGTGGTGTCGGGGTGCAAAACTGTGGTGTCGAGATGCAAGACTGTGGTGTCGGGATACAAGACTGTGGTGTCGGGATACAAAAATGAATAACCGATTCATCAAATTCGGTACCAAAACAGGCTAATAATGTGTTCATTGTACGACGTATTTAGACAATATGAGCCATCCTGAATTGTCATAACTTGATTCTTAAAGCATGACAGGCTATATTTATACTTCAACTGTCCAAATCCTAAAGGATTTATAGGTTATTGAACATGAGACATCCTGGATTTTGTTCCAAGTATAGGGATGTCTCATGTTCAAACAGCATTTTCTCTTTACTATATCTGAACTTCAAAAGTTACTCCTTCACAAACTTAGCTTCTAACAGCCGTTCATTCGGATGACTGACGATAATGAAATAATAGCCGCTTTCAATGTCCGAAACGTTGATTTTCCATTCATTCAGTCCAAGGACAGCGCGTTCTTTGTTGCGAAAAACCTCCCGACCATTGACATCATAAATAACATAAGTCAGCTGTTCGTTCAAACCTGAATCGAAAGACAAACGAATGTCAGGCGTATGGCTGCCTATGGGATTGGGCGACAAAGCATTAAATGTCAACTTCGCGGCATCGAAATAAATACTCATTATTTTAGAATATTTAAACGAACCATCGGCATCCACTACGCGCAAACGATAATAAGAAATTCCTTTTGTCAACTGTACATCGCTGAATGTGTAGTGAAAAACGCCTTCTTCCTTTTCACCATCTTTGACACGACCGATTTCCTTGAAATCTGCGCCATTGTCCGACTTCTCAATATGATACGTAACGGCATTGGTCTGGATGGCTTTCCAATTCAAAACACCTTGTTTGTCTTGCAATAAAGCGTTGAATGACAACAACTCAACGGGTACGACTGCCGTTGTTTTAGTTATCCAAATAGGTGCAGACCAAATGATGTCGCCATCGGATTGTGTAATGCGGGCATAGTAATAAAAACTCGTATTGAGCGCAATGGCATGAACATAGTTCAAGGAAGTCTGTCCTGTGTTAGAGGTTAGAATCGTACTGTTTGTACCACTACCAGGCACACCATAATAGAGTTCAATTTTAGAAACGCTTTCGCCATCCGTATCGGCAATGCTGACCGAAATAGAAGGGTCAGAAGTGGTATTGGCAATACTACCCATCGTATTGGTATTGACCGAGAAACTGATGGTTGCATTCCAATCATCAGAGGCATAAAACCGTCTATTTTTGAAGGCATCCATGATAGAATCCTTGTTAAGGGATTGTGAGAGAATGACCGTCCGTCCTTGCTGCGCTCTTCCGAAGTTTGAATAGTGGCTGTCGTGGTCTATGGTCGGCGAAACATGATAACCTTTGGCAAGCAGCGTCTTAAAACGGCTTTCATACGAAGTGGCAACAGGATCTGTATAAGCCAATGTCGTTGAAAACGCGGCACCACTGCGCATGGCACAACCCACTATGGCATCATCGGCAGCAGCGGAGTAACTGCCGCTAAAAAGATTATCATAATCCCCTGTTTGAGGATGCGCCAAAGACATCCAAGCCTTCGGACGGGCATTGACGATGGAAAACATCGAGGTATAGTCCCCTTTAGCACAAAAGATATGGTTGACACCTGCTTGCCAACCCACAAGTGAATCAATGCCATAGACCAAAGAATGACCTTTAGTAGAAATGGTGCCAAATTCCATACCTAATATGGAAACAAAAGTACCATTTTGGTTGGCATCATTCGCTTGCTTACACGCCGCTAAATATTTACCCAAAGTAATGTTCAAGCCGCCTTCCGAATGGTTATGCTCGGATATACCGAGGAAATCCATGTAAGCGGATGATTTAGAATAGCCAAAAGATAAAAGAGGATTGTTGATGCTGGTTGATACGGAATCAACATTACCATCGCTGTAAGCAGAGTGTGCGTGAATGTTGCCTCGGTAGTGGTTGTAGGTTTGCGCAGAAATGCCCGTTACTAATAATAACATTAGTACGGGCATAAAAAAGTTTAGTTTTTTCATGCTTAGATTTAATTTAGTGACATTCGATTTTGAAAAATCACGTAAACATAATCAAAGAATGTTCCTACATTCATTTGTTAGAAGTTTTATTTTTAACGACCACATCATTTTATGTTTAAACAAAAGTCTTTCACACATGCTGAATCTAAAAAAAGCCTAAAAATAGTCCGTTTCCCCATTTTCAGCGTTTTATACTGAGGGGGTCTAAGCCCAAAACAGCTACGATTTTTGACTGTTTAATAGCGAAACATCTGTTTCTGAGTCTTTCTCTTCAACTGCCTCAACATCAATGACGATTGCATCTTTTCTTTTATTCGAGGATACGATAGGCACTGCGCCCGCAATGCCCATGCCCACAGATGCTAAAACCATGAGCAGCACAAAGCTCAACAGCAGCAGCGCTCTTTTGAGTTTTTTCATTTTTCGATAAAGAGATAAGGCTTGTTGTATGACAACAAACGTTTGATTTTCAATAAGATATGTGCAGGAATAAATAGGATTGGGTTATCCTAAAAGAGCCGAAGCGCTGTCCTCACTTGTGCTTTGAGGAATCGTTTTGATGAGTAACTTCCCGATGGGTTTAAAGGATAGACATTGTTTGTTGTTATGGTCAAATTTTATTTTGGTTAATCTATCGAAGTTTACTAAAAAATGTGTCTGAAAGCCTCTGATACTGAGGGGGGTATTTAAGTAAACAAATGGACTTACTGTATTGAGGGAAAGCGTCCGCTTAACCTTTTGGTTTTTGTACGAAAAAACAAATTCCGTTTGTGTTGTCTTTGCCGTTGTTTTAGCATTGCCGACATAGCCCGAAAACAAAAAGACGCTCAATATGAACGTTGCTATCAAAAGCCATTTTGATAGTTTTTGCTTGTGATATGTCTTCAAAACCGTCATTACGGCTCAAAGATAGGGGTTTTTGACTTTTTGTTAAATACTTACTTTCTTCAATTCAAACCACGTCCAAACTGCTGTCGCAATGTCCACACCTGCAAACAAGATGATGGCAGGTTTGGTTTGACCTGAAACGGCTAAAAGTATAAAGCCCGCGCCGACAAAAAGTCTTGCCCACATGGATGCGGTGACGACTTCTTTATTGCCCGATTTATTGAGGGCATAATAGATGATGGACAATGATATGACAACGAGTCCTAAAACTTTTATCCAAACCTCTGAGGTTTCGTCAAAACCAAAGATACCTAAAAGCATATTAGGGACAAAAACCAGTTGAAGTCCTGTTAATAAGACATAAATGGCTTGAACGAATAGGGACATGTAGCGATTTGATTGCATGTTTTTTTAGTTTAAAAATTAGAAAATGTAATCGTTGATTTTAGCATTTTTCCCTCATTTTACTGAGGGGGGTAATGATTGGCTAAGGTGATTGTTTTTTAATAAAAAAAATCATTTTTTAGTATTTTTTTATCAATAAACAAGCATTTCACAGCCGTTGCCTATAAAACACAATACACCGTTGAGCATACTTTTCCCTCTCTTTATCGAACAGTTCCAACAAACGAAACGAAAGCCAAGCAGAATATCTAAATTTGCATTTTTCAAGTATAAAACAACTCGATTGATGAAATTCCTTTTACTCTCTATCCTTAGTATCGCTTCTATTTTTTCTTTAAACGCTCAAAAAAAGAACCAAAACTATCAATATCCTATTCAAAAAGCCACGGGTGTTATCAAAATAGATGGTGTCGTTGACGAACAAGCCTGGCAAGACGCGCCGCTTGTGAAAGACTTTTTTATGGTGTTGCCGATGGATACCAGCCGCTCGTCTGTCAAAACAGAAGTACGTATGACTTACAATAATGATTTTTTATACATCATGGCGGTTTGTTATGAAGGTATGGAAGGCAGCTATATCGTCGAGTCGCTTAAACGCGATTTTAGTTTTGGTAAGAACGACAATTTCATCGTTTTCATTGACCCTTTTAATGACCAAACCAACGGTTTTGCCTTTGGTGTGAACGCTGTGGGCGCACAATGGGATGGTATGATGTACAACGGCGGCAATGTGGATTTGAGTTGGGACAACAAGTGGTATTCTAAAGTAAAAAACTATGCGGGGAAATGGGTTTTTGAAGCCGCTATTCCTTTCAAAAGTATTCGTTATAAAAAAGATGTGACCCAATGGGGCATCAATTTCAGTCGAAATGATTTGAAAACGACTGAAAAATCGGCTTGGGCTCCTATGCCACGTCAATTCCAGACCGCATCTTTGGCTTATACAGGTTCTTTGATGTGGGATGCGCCACCGCCTACGCCAGGCGCAAATGTGTCTGTGATTCCTTACGTTTTGGGTGGTATAAAAAAGAATTATACGAATAAAGAAGATGCCACGACAAGGAAAGAAATTGGTGGAGACGCTAAAATTGCCCTCAGTTCGTCCTTGAATTTAGATATTACCGTCAATCCCGATTTTTCACAAGTTGAGGTTGACCAACAAGTGACAAACCTCGACCGCTTCGAGTTGTTTTTTCCTGAACGCAGGCAGTTTTTCCTTGAAAACGGTGATTTATTCTCCAATTATGGCTACAGCAGTTTGCGTCCTTTCTTTTCAAGACGCATTGGTTTGAATGCCCCGATACAGTTTGGCGCACGTTTAAGTGGTAAGCTCGATTCTAAAACCCGCATCGGCGTGATGAATATGCAAACCGAGAAGGTAAAAGAAATTGGACTGCCCGCCCAAAACTTTACGGTGGTTTCGATGCAACGCAAAGTTCAAAGCCGCTCCAATATTGGCGCATTCATCATCAATAAAGAGTCTTTGAATTACACTTACGATGCCACTTCTACCCTCCCCAAATATTCAAAATACAACCGCAATATGGGTGTTGAATACAATTTGGCATCATCCAACAATGCTTGGACTGGTAAAGCCTTGTTGATGAAATCTTTTAGCCCCTCAGTAACCAGCAAAGATTATGTCCATGCTGCCAATCTGCAATACAATAGCAAGGCTTGGACAATCAGTTGGCAACATCAATATGTCGGCAAAAACTACAATGCAGAAGTCGGGTATGTGCCACGCACAGGTTATATCAATATGAATCCAAGCGTGAGTTATTTGTTTTTTCCAAAAAGTGGTAAGGTCTTGACACATGGCCCAACGTTGTTCTCCTTTCATTACTTCAATGAATCTTTTAAAACAACCGACAATACCACTGCTTTAGCTTACACCATTTCGTTTAGAAATAAAAGCACTTTGACAAACTGGACGGCATCAGATTTCGTCCAATTACAAAGACCGTTTGACCCCACCAATTCGGGCAAAGACACGTTGGCAAGAGGCACGAAACATGACTGGCGTTCTTTTGGTGGGGAGTTCGTTTCAAAGCCGCAAAGTCTGTTTACCTATTCTTTCTCTTGGCGTTATGGCGGTTATTACGCCGACGGCACACGGCTGAATATTAGTACGTCTTTGGGTTATCGTTTTCAACCATACATCAGTTTGGCATTGGCAACCAGTTACAACGATATTCGTTTGCCTAAGCCTTGGGGCGATACAAAATTTTGGCTCATCGGCCCACGTGTGGACGTGACGATGACGGACAAACTCTTTCTCACAGCTTTTGCCCAATACAATGAACAACAAAATAATATGAACCTCAATACCCGTTTGCAATGGCGTTTCAAACCCGCTTCCGATTTGTTTTTGGTTTATACCGACAATTATTTGCCAGAACCTTTTTCGGTTAAAAATCGGGCGTTGGTGTTGAAGTTTACTTATTGGTGGAATTTGTAGGGAAATTCGCAGTAGGTATAGTAGACAGAAATTCAATTGGTTTTTGCTTTTTTTTTGCAAAAAAAA
>JANLQI010000195.1:0-6039 GCA_031367705.1 Saprospiraceae bacterium
CTAAAAGGTTGAGAGATAAAAAAACTATGTGCCTAATGTGCCTTTGTGTTTTAAAAACTGTCTAAATCTTTTAACAAAATTTTGACACCAAAATGAATGACTTTACAGTTTTTTAACGTTTACATAATATGGATTCCTTGAAAAAATACATCTTATAGGTATTCACATACTTTAGTCTTAACATAAAAATTTTAAATTATTATAATTATGGCATTACCGATTGCGCTCAAAAAAGGATTAAAAATTACAGGCATTTCGCTTGTTGTTCTCTTGGCGGCAGCTATTGCAGCTCCTTTTTTCTTTAAAGATAAAATCGTAGAAAAAGTCAAAGAAGGCATTAATAAGGAGTTGAACGCGAAAGTTGATTTTACGAATGTGGACATTTCGTTCCTGCGTCATTTTCCTAAAATAGCTGTTCGTTTGGAAGGTTTAGATGTCAAAGGTGTCGGCACTTTTGACGGTGTGACCTTGCTTCATACTGAGGGGTTGGATTTAGCACTCAACTTTTGGTCAGTTTGGCGAGGTGGCAACCCTTACGAAGTTAATTCGGTTTATCTCGACAAACCGTTTATCAATATCATTGCATTGACAGATGGACAAGCGAACTATAATATCACAAAACCCGCTGCCGAAACGCCCGAACCGTCGAACTTTAAAATGAGTTTGTCTTATTATGGCATCAACAAAGGCACATTGATATATGATGATAGAGCCTTGGGCTTTTACTTGGGTCTGCGAAACGTTGACCACAGTGGCTCTGGCGAAATGACAGCCGATGTCTATGATTTGAACACTGAGACCGTTTGTGATTCAACGACAATGAGTTATGGTGGCATGACGTATTTGAGTAACGCTCATGCGGACTTAAAAACCATTGTCAATGCCGACATGAAAAACATGAAGTTTACCTTGAAAAACACAGATGCGGTCATCAATGCATTGAAAATGAACCTTGATGGTTGGACACAACTTAAAGGTGATGATATATTGATGGACATGACTTTCAAAGCACCGTCTAATAATTTCAAGGACTTCCTTAGTATCATTCCTGCGGCTTATACAAAAGATTACAGCAGCATGAAAGCAAGCGGCACGTTCAATTTTGATGGTTTCGTAAAAGGGACTTACAATTCACTTGCAAAACCGACCCCTCAGTATCCAGCGTTTAAAATCAATTTGGGTGTTCAAAACGGTACGTTCCAATATCCTTCTTTGCCGATGGGTGGTTCTGACATCAATACCAATTTGTCCATTGCTTTGCCTAATTCTGATTTCAATTCATTGCAAGTAGATGTGCCTAATTTACACATGAAATTGGGTAACAATCCTTTTGATGCTGTTTTCAAATTGCGAACACCTGTTTCAGACCCTGATTTAGATTTGAAAGCAAAAGGGACGATTAATTTAGGTGAATTGACAAAAGTATTGCCGATTGAAAGCGTACAAAGTTTATCTGGTGTTATAACCGCAGACGTTGCGATTAAAACATTGATGTCCTACATTGACAAAAAACAATATGAAAAAGTCAATATGAACGGTATTTTAGGTGTGAACAATATGAATGTTCAAGCAAAAGGATACCCCTCAGTATTGATCAACAATTTAGCGATGAAATTCACGCCCAACTCTGTTGATGTAGGCAATTTTACGGCTCAATTGGGTAAGTCCGATATACAAGCATCGGGCAGTATTGACAATATATTGGCATTCTTTTCTACAACTAAAACGATGACAGGTAAATTGAAATTTACCTCAAATCTTTTAGATGCCAATGAATGGATGCCCCCCGCCCCCGGAGGGGGAGTTGCTGCCGCAACAGCCGCAGTAAAGACTGCGCCTGTTGACAAAGCGGAACGTCCTTTTGACCGTTTTGACTTTACATTGGATGGTAAAATCAATAAATTGGTGTATGAAAATTATGATATTCAGAACTCGGCTGCTTCAGGGCATTTTACGCCTAATAAGTTTATCATTAATAATTTTCAAACACAAATTGGCAATTCTGATATTTCAGGCAATGGTACTCTATTAGGTGTATTCGATTGGATGTTTGAAAATAAACTATTAGGTGGTACATTGAATTTGAATTCTAAAATGATGGATTTGAATCAATTTATGACCGATACACCTGCACCTGTTGATGCTAAAACCGTTAATACAGCAACCGAACCCTTCCTTGTCCCAAAAAACATAGATGTAACAGTCAATGCTAAAATGAATCGTGTTCTTTATACCAATATGGATTTGACGAATGTAACTGGTAAATTGGTCGTAAAAGATGAAGAAGTGAAGTTTGAAGATGCATCGGCCAACGCATTAGGCGGTCGCATCAATATCAAAGGTGGTTATAACACTCAAGACGCAGCCAAACCGAAGTTTAAATTGGCTTATGATATGAAAGGTATTGATTTCAAACAAGCCTTCAATACGTTCAATACATTTCAAAAACTCGCTCCGATTGGTCAATATTTGACGGGTAAATTCAATACCAATTTAGATATGGGTGGTGTGCTTGGCAAAGACTTGATGCCTGACTTGAGTTCCTTAAACGCTTCTGGTTTTTTGCAAACGATTCAAGGTTTTATCAGTGGCTTGAAACCACTTGATGAGATTGCGAACAAACTGAACATCAGTGAATTAAAGAACTTAGATTTCAAAGACACTAAAAACTGGTTTGAAATCAAAGATGGCGCAGTAAAACTCAATGATTTTGATAAAATCATTAGTAAAGACATCAAATTGACGATTGGTGGCACTCATAGTTTGACCAATGAGATGAATTACAATATCAAAGCACGCGTACCACGCAAACGTTTGGAATCGAGTACAGCAGGTGCAGCGGCAGGTGCAGCGTTCAACGAAATTGTTTCGCAAGCCGCTAAATATGGTGTGAATGTTAAGAATTCTGAATTTGTGAATGTTCAGTTCACTTTAACAGGTTCGATGTTGCAACCAAAAATCGCCATGAAAGTTATGTCTGGCGATGGTCAAGCGACGCTTGAAGATGCTGCAAAAGGTGTTGTAACTGCCGCAGTTGATAAAGCCAAAGACACTATTTTGACCCGTGCCAATGAAGAGTTGGACAAAGGTAAAGCCATGGCGAAGGAAGCCGCAGACAGAGCGATTGACTCTGCCCGCAACGTAGCAAACCGTCAAATCGAAGAAGCGAAAGCCAAAGCGATTGAAGAAGCTAAGAAAAAAGCAGGCGAGGCAGTCGGTGCCAAAGCAGGTGAAGTGATTGATAAAGGCTTAGATAAAATCGGTGGTAATGATAAAATCAAAACACAAACCGATAAGGTCAAAGATAAATTGGACAAATGGGACCCTTTTAAAAAGAAACCTGTTCAAAAAGATACGACGAAAAATTGACCCCTTCAGTAAGTAGGCAAAAGGCAATAAGCAAGGGGCAAAAACTTCATGTTTATTTAAAATCAATGACTTATAAAAAATAATTTTCCCGATTATTTAAAGCGAACTACTTATTTGCAGCATTTTAAGGAATTGGACACATTAGCTTTTAATGTGTCCAATTTGCTTTTTATGCGTCTTTTATTCAAATGTTTTGAGGTAGTTTACTGGGTATAGCGATAAAACACTTTAAAAGGTTTGAAAAATTTAAAAAACACAATACATTCGTAAAAAACTAAAAAACTCATTTAGCTTTGCGTTGTTTTATAAAACAAACATTGTCAATAAATTAAGTCATAAATATGAAAGTTGCTCAGTTCACAACCTGCCTTTTACTCTTAACGACCATCAGTTTCGTAGGCTGTTTTTCTGATTCTGAAAAAAAAGTAAGCCTCAATGGACGGTGGGAAATGAAATATGCAGAATTAAATGGTCAACCTGCCCCATTGCTTGACGGCATGTATTTTCAATTTGATGAAAAAAACGTCACCACAAATTTCAATGAAGCAACGCAAGACGAAACATCTCCGTTTTTATTCAAAGATTCAAAAATCATCCAACACTCTCAACCAAGTGTTGAATTTGATGTGACAAACCTATCAGATTCAACTCTTGAAATGACGACTGAGCTGCGCGGCTATGATTTTAAATTGGTTTTGCAACACGTAAAATAATTTAAATTCTTTCTACCACATGAAAAAATCGCTATTTTCTTTACTTTTCTTTTTGTTTTTGTCCAATATTCAAGCATTTGCTATTGACGTAAGCATCACCCATGCCTGTTATAAAGGTGTGAAGGACAACTATATTGAATTCAATATTTATGTTGTCGGCAGGTCGGTTGAATGGGTTCAAGTGGATTCCACTGACTCGCAAGCCAGTATAGAAATTGGTGTTTTTTTCAAGCAAAAAGGTCAAATCGTGCAATTTGATAAATTTGCAATGAAAAGCCCAAAGGCTTTTGACCCTATCAACTTCGAGGATATTCACCGTTATGCGATTGTGAATGGCGTTTATGATATCGAAGTGATGCTCAAAGACATGAATAAAGAGGGAAGCCCTATCACCTACAAGTCTTCCATCATTGTTGATTATTCAGAGGATATGCTTCGGCAAAGCGATATTCAGCTTTTGGGCTTCATAAAACCCGATTCTACTGAGGGGGGCGCGCGTGTTAAACATGGGTACTTTATGGAGGCGTTGCCTTTCAATTATTATGACCGTATGCATCCCAATTTGATATTTTTTAATGAAATTTATAATTCTGATAAAGGCATTGGAGATGACTTTTTGGTCAGTTATTCTGTGCAGAAACTGTTTGGTCAACCGACAGATAGGCCTTTATTGATAGCGCATAAACGCAAGAAACCAGAGCCTTTTATCGTCAATTTGCTTCAATTAGATATATCAGGTCTTGAATCAGGTAACTATCGTTTTGTTGTCAGCATCCGCAATCGTGACAATGAACTTTTGAGTGAAAAAGAAGTGATGTTCCAACGTAGTAATCCCAACTTAGAAATAAAAGTAGATACCTTGTCAAACGATGCGCTATCTTCTGAATTTGTTGGACAATTGGAAGAGAAAGACTTGCGCTATACTTTGAAATCCATCATAATGAAAGTACCCGAAGGAGATGTGATAGTGATTAATGAAATGCTGAAAACCAAGGACTTGATAGCTCAAAGACGATATATATTCCAGTATTTTGCTAAAATTAGCCCAAATTTACCAGAGCAAGCGCATGATGAATATATGCACGTTGTAGGTGCTGTTGATAGAATGTACAATTATGGTTTTGGTTATGGTTTTGAAACAGATAGAGGGCGTGTTTATTTGAAATATGGTCGCCCTGATGATATGATAACCGTCGAAAATGAGATGAATGCGCCGCCTTATGAGATTTGGGTTTATAATAAAATTGAAAAAACAGAACAAACCCATGTCAAGTTTTTGTTTTATAACCCCAATTTGATTGCGAATGGCTATCGCCAATTACATTCAACTTGTCGTGGTGAAACAAATAACCCGCGTTGGATAACAGAATTGTATAAAAGTATTCCTAATGAACAAACAGGTAGTTTGATTGATGGAAATGGCAGTGTACAAAATAATTTTAACCGTCGTGCTGTTGAACTCATGAATGATAATTAACTTATGCCAAATGTTTCTATTGTAGTACCGCTGTTTAACGAAACAGAATCTTTCCCTTCTTTAATCAAGAGGCTCAATGCTTTGATGGATGCTCACCCCCTCAGTATAGAGGTAGTTCTGGTTAACGATGGCAGCCGTGACAGTACCGCAGCTTTGATGCAGCAAGTGGCATTGGTGGACAAGCGGTATTATTGTGTTTTCCTTGCACGCAATTACGGGCATCAGATTGCACTCTCTGCAGGGCTTGCAAAAGCCCGTGGTACTGAGGGGGTCATGGTGATTGATGGAGATTTGCAAGACCCGCCTGAATTGCTGACCGAATTTTATAAAAAATATAAAGAAGGTTATGATGTTGTGTATGCTGTTAGAACAAAACGCAAGGAAAATGCCTTGAAAAAAACCGCCTATAATTTGTTTTATCGCCTTTTGAAAACTATTTCTTATATTGATATTCCACTCGATTCAGGTGATTTTTGTTTT
>JANLQI010000241.1:0-11686 GCA_031367705.1 Saprospiraceae bacterium
AAAACTCAAAACCCAAAACTCAAAACCCAAAACTTTAAAAATGAGTTATTTATACATCAAGGCTTTACACATTATTTTTATTGTCACATGGTTCAGTGGCATGTTTTACATCGTCCGTTTGTTCATTTACAACACCGAAGCACAGGAAAAAAGTGATATGGAACGTGATATACTGAGGGGTCAATTCACCATCATGATAAAAAGATTGTGGTTAGGCATCACGTTTCCATCGGCTATTTTAACCTTGATTTTTGGCTCAACGCTGTGGTATTTATTGGGCGTAACGCCCGAATGGTTGATGCTAAAATTGGGTTTTGTCCTTGGTTTATATGCCTACTTTTTGACCCTCAATGCGATTTATAAACAACAGATAAAAGGGATATTTCGCTACACATCGCAACAATTGCGGATATGGAATGAAGTTGCCACCATTTTTTTAGTCGCCATTGTCATGTTGGTCGTTGTTAAAGACAATATGAGTTTTGTTTGGGGACTTTTAGGACTATTTTTGTTTGTGATATTGCTGATGAGTGCTATAAAGCTGTATAAAATGGTTCGTAAAAAACAATGATTTTAAGATTCAAAGTATCGGATATTTTTAAAATATCCGATATTTAATATTTGGATATAACTTTGATTATCAATGTATTACAACTTGACGCAAGTTTTAAACTTGCGTCAAGTTAGATTAAAACACGTCACATCATGCTAACTGAAATTGAAACACGCGCTACCACAATGGATTTTGAAAATCACCTCGCCGACAAGTTATCTGCTTTAAAAAAACAAGGCAACTACCGTTATTTTTTGCCTTTGAAAAAATCGGCAGAAAACCACCCTGCTTTCAGTCATCATACTGAGGGGGGCATAAAAACGGTTGTGAATTGGACGAGTAACGACTATCTCGGCATGAGTGTAGATGCTGATGTGATTGAAGCATTTGTCAACGCTGCAAAACAAGATGGTGTTGGCAGTGGTGGCACACGCAATATTTCAGGTACAACGGTGCGGCATCGGGAATTGGAAAAAACCATTGCTCAATTACATGAAAAGCCGAATGCTTTACTGTTTACGAGTGCTTATGTAGCAAATTCTACGGCAATTTCGATACTTGGCCGTTCTTTTCCAGATACGATGATTTTTTCTGATGAAGAAAATCATGCTTCTATGATTGAAGGCATTAAGTTGAGTCGTTGTGAAAAACGCATTTTCAGACACAACGATTTAGCGCATTTGGAAATGCTGCTGGCAGCAACCGATTATGACCGCCCCAAAATGATTCTTTTTGAATCTGTTTATTCTATGTCAGGTTCAATTTCAGACATCAAAGCGATTTGTGATTTGGCAAAAAAATACAATGCGTTGACGTATTTGGACGAAGTGCATGGCGTGGGCATGTATGGTTTGAATGGCGAAGGTGTGGCAGGAGAACAAGGCTGCATGGACGAAGTGGATGTGATAAACGGCACTTTAGCGAAGTCTTTTGGCTGTATCGGTGGTTATGTGGCAGCGAGTGATACGATTATTGACTATATCCGCAGTTTTGGCGAGGGTTTTATTTTTACTTCTTCTTTACCGCCTGCTTTGTGTGCTGCTGCAACAACAAGTATTAAAAAAGTACAGAATAACATGGAAATACGTCCACATTTCCATAAAAACGTCAAATTACTGAGGGGTACATTACGGGCAAAAGGTGTAGCTTTTGACGAAAACCCTTCGCATATTACCCGCATTATCCTTGGAGATTCTAAAAAAACAAAGGCTGTGACGGATAGATTGTTCAACGAATTTGGCATCTATTTGCAGCCGATTAACTTTCCGACGGTGCCAAAAGGTCAAGAAGGTTTGCGCATTGTCGTAACAGCACGACATACTGAGGGGTATATTGAGGATTTAGCGAATGCCTTGAAAATCGTACTCTAAGTCTATTTTTCAGACCATAGTGATTGTTTGAAGTAAACAAAAGCCGTTTCGATTAATCAAAATCGAAACGGCTTTTGTTTTAAGACTATTGACTAAGTTCATATTTACCGTGAAGCATATTGCGCAATCGTCCGTTTCCCCAACTGATTCAAATGCACTTCATCTGGCCCATCTGCCAAGCGCAAAGTTCTTGCAGCAGCATAATAATGTGCCAAAGGTGTATCGTCTGAAACGCCCATGCCACCATGAATTTGAATGGCACGGTCAATGACTTTTAACGCCATTTGAGGCGCAACGATTTTTATCATGGCAATCATATCCGTTGCTTCTTTGTTACCCAATTTGTCCATTTTGTCCGCAGCCGAAAGCACGAGAAGACGCACTTGCTCTATTTCGCAACGTGAATAAGCGATTTCTTGACGGATACTCGTAAAATCAGACAAATGTCTGCCAAAAGCCACTCTTTGAGATGCACGTACAGACATCAATTCCAACGACCTTTGCGCCATACCAATCAAGCGCATACAGTGATGAATACGCCCAGGCCCTAAGCGACCTTGTGCAATTTCAAAGCCACGACCTTCTCCCAAAATGATGTTCGATTTCGGTACGCGCACATTGTCCAGAATAATTTCAGCATGACCTTCGGGCGAATCATTATAGCCAAAAACCGTCAACGGACGGACAATTTTGACCCCCTCAGTATCCAAAGGCACTAAAACCTGACTTTGTTGAACATGACGTGGCGCATTAACATCGGTTTTGCCCATCACAATCGCAATCTTACAATGCGGATTCATAGCACCAGAAGACCACCATTTGCGTCCATTAAGGACATAAAAATCACCTTCTAAACGGATAGATGTTTCAATATTTGTGGCATCAGATGAAGCAACGTCTGGTTCAGTCATCAAAAAAGCAGAGCGAATTTCACCATTCAACAAAGGCGTTAGCCATTGTTTTTGTTGTTCAGGCGAGCCGTATTTTGCCAAAACTTCCATATTGCCAGTATCAGGTGCATTGCAATTAAAAATCTCAGATGCCCAAAGAATCTTTCCCATGATTTCAGCCAAAGGCGCATATTCCAAATTAGTCAAACCGGGACTCAATGCGCCATAAGTTTTAGGCAAAAACAAGTTCCACAAACCTGCAGCGCGCGCTTGTTTTTTCAAGTCTTCAAAACCGCCCCAATGCTTCCACGCATTCTTGGGGTTGTGGTGAAATGCCGATACTTCCTTTTCGACAGGGTAAATATGGGCTTCCATGAACTGTGTTATTTGCTCTTGCAGGGCTTTGGTTTTATCCGAATAGTCAAAATTCATTTCTTATTTTTTTTTTATTAAATATTGGGGCAAGGTAAAGCGAATTTTCGCAAAAGTGGACAAATATTCCAGATTTACGAAATCTTCAAGATTTCGTAAATCTATTCCAACACCCTTTCCATAACCACATATTCTAAGCCTTCTTTCATAAATCGAACGCTCGTTTCTTTCATGCCAAACTTTGTATAAAACCATGTTTTATGAATTCTGGCATTACACCAAATATTTTTAATACCTTGTTTTTCAACCAATTGAAAAATATATTTTAAAAGATGTGTACCAAAACCACGACTTTGAAATGCTGATAGCGTTGCAAATTTTCTAAACTGAACAGCATCATTTTTATAGAACAACGAAACGACAGAAATGAGTTGATTGTCTTCAAAAAGTCCAAAATGCACCCCCTCAGTATCTTCATCAACTTTTACAAATTCAATGGGTTTGTGCGCCCACATCACTTTGTGGCGGATGTTGTAGGTGTCTTCGGGCTGGATTTGTTTAATTTCCATCTTCGATATTTGTATTCAGATTTACTAAATTTTTAAAATTTAGTAAATCTAAGTCACTGACAATCAACGTTTTCAAATCACATTCTTCAAAATAAAACCAGCTACTTCATTGCCCCAAACCCCATAAGACACTGCCGAAGGATGCACGCCATCGCTAAAAAAGTCTTTATCCGTCATATGAGCATCGAACTTATGAATCCATTTTTTAAGTGTAATTTTATCATTGATATAAAACACTTTTTCAAAATGTTTGGGCAAATCTACGATAGCTGCAGAGTGTAAATCAATGAGATTGCCCAAAATGTGTTGCAAAATCCAAGGGAAAGCAGGAAAATTCCTAATCGGTGGCAAATTTGAAATAATGATATTTGCCTCTGGTTGTCGCTTCTGAATATTCTGAATTAATACCATCATGCCTTTTCTAAACCGCATCGGACTGTTGAACTCAAACGTATCATTTGCACCCAAACCAATGACAACAAAGTCTATTTTATGGTCAGGAATCTGTGGAACGAGCATCAAATTCGATACTTCTGCGGTATAACCATTACGGGCTAATACTTGCCAATGAATTGTTTTTCCGTTTGATTCGTGCAGTTTTTTGGCAATACTACCTGCCAATCCGTCCTTATGATCGGTTACACCGACACCTGCCACAGTACTTTCACCAAGTGTTAACAACCGAATCTCACCGCCTTCTCCATTAATACTACCCGTAAGGCCTTCACTTGCTTCGGGCAATGCAGGCACGTCTCGCTTTACTTTTTTGCCCAAATAAATGAGGATTGGGGTAATCGGTAGAATTACAATACTGCCTAAAATATATAAAAATTGTAAAATCATACGTCTTGTTTTGTTTGCTAACATCTCTTTTTGTCATTCTGAACGCAGTGAAAGAATCTGTATAAACAATTGAAAATGAAAGTTTTATATAGATTCTTTCACTGCGTTCAGAATGACAAAAGCGACATACTATTATTTCAACGTCACTTACGTTGTTGCCAAAATAGCCTCAATATCAGCCAATTCTTCTGCACTAAAATCTAAATTTTTCAAGCAATCCAACGAATCCAACAACTGTGAAGTGCGGCTTGCACCAATCAAAACAGAAGTCACACGCGGGTCTTTAAGCAACCACGCCAAAGCCATTTGAGCCAACGATTGGTTGCGTTTTTCAGCAATTGCATTGAGTTTTTGTAATTTCAAAACGACCCCCTCAGTAATCGCAGCCTCTTGTAAAAATCCATGCGGATTTGCCGCACGAGAGTCGGCAGGAATGCCTTTTAGGTATTTATTGGTCAAAAGTCCTTGTGCCAAAGGCGAAAAAGGGATGCAACCCACACCTTCTTGTCCTAAAACGTCCATCAAACCACCTTCAACCCAACGTTCAAACATCGAATATTTGGGCTGATGAATCAAACAAGGTGTACCAAGACGCTTCAAAATAGCCAATGCTTCCGTAGTTTGTTGAGCCGTATAACTTGAAATACCGACGTACAAAGCTTTGCCTTGACGAACGAATAAATCCAATGCGCCCATCGTTTCTTCAAGCGGCGTATTTGGGTCAAAACGATGACTGTAAAATATGTCCACATAGTCCAAACCCATGCGTTTGAGGCTTTGGTCAAGGCTCGCCACGAGGTATTTTTTTGAACCCCATTCGCCATAGGGACCATCCCACATGTGATAACCTGCTTTGCTCGAAATAATGAGTTCGTCGCGATAAGGCAAGAAGTCTTGCTTAAAAATACAGCCAAAATTTTCTTCGGCAGAACCTGGAGGTGGGCCATAGTTATTAGCTAAATCAAAATGCGTAATACCTTTATCAAAAGCCACATGCAACATTTCACGGTAGTTTTCATAGACATCTACACCACCGAAATTGTGCCATAAACCAAGAGAAATTGCTGGTAATTGAATACCACTTTTACCGCAACGACGGTAAGGAATTTGTTTGTAACGGTCAGAATTTGCTTGATACATATTAGTTGATAATTTATAGTAGATAATTTTTTTACTCCTGTGAAGGTAGTTTTACCCCCTCAGTATAAAGGCTTATTTTTCATTTTTTTGGTAAAAACACTATTTTTTAATGCTGTTTTAAAAAAACTATAAAATCACAAACAAAGTCGCAGCCGCCGTTAACCACAAAATAAGTTGCCGATAACGGGCATCTGCAATGCTTTTAATTATGTAGATACCGATATGAAAACCGATGACCAAAAAGGGTAAGAGTGCGAGATTGATAGCAATTGAATGTTCATTCACCGTTTTCCAACTAAAAACATGAAAAGGCAGCTTAAAGAGATTGACAAATAGAAAAAGCCAAGCAATTGTACCAATAAAGTCATTTTTTGACAGCCGCATACTTAGAAAATAGACATTTGTAAAACCACCTGCTTGATTGCCCACCATACTTGTAAAACCCGTCCCTATGCCCATAATACCCGCAAACCAAAGCGAATGTGGGACGTTTTTCAAAGGTCGCTTTTCAAACCAAAACAGCGCAATGACGACAAGAAGAATAATTGCCGCCATCATTTTTTTAAAAACAGCCTCGTTTAAGTCCTTCCCAATCCAAACACCGGCTAAAACACCTATGACAATCCAGGGCGCAAGACGCAGCAAAAGTTGCCAATTTGCATGTCTTTTGTAGTAAAAAACGGCTAAAATATCGGCACATATCAGCATAGGTAACAAAACACCTGTGGACACTTTGCTGCCAAAAAGCCACGCAAAAACCGAAACCGTAATGATAGACACTGAGTTAAGTCCTGCTTTTGACATTCCAACGAGCATTGCACAAAGGATTGCCAACGCCCATTGTATAGGCGTAAAATGATAAGCTAAGAGCGTTTCAAGCATATAAAAGTTGTTTAGTTTTCTTTCATTTTTTTATAATTTTATAGAAATTCAAGACTGCCGCCACAAAGGAAGGATTCTCTAAATTCTCATTAAAAGTCTTTGAAACATCGAGACTCGCATGAAAAATACTATATCTAATACGTTCAGAGATAGTCTGTTGTAAGGTTTCATTCTGCGTCAATTCTGCTAAAATCGCATCACGCTCTTGCTCAAATTCTTGTCTTTTAAAGGCTTCACGCTGTTCGCGTTGTTCGGCTTCAATTTGAGCCAACTTTTCTGCTTTTTGACGTGCTTCCGCTTGGCGTTTTGCCTGTTCATCTTCCTCTGATGCTTGATAATTTTGGCGGACAGCTTCTACAAAAAAACCTGCTGGACTGCCTTTTATAGTACCTTTTTCGATGGCTTTTTCTGTTAACAACATCGCTTGATTTATGGATTGTTCAGAAAAATCTTCAGTTAGTTTTTTAAGTACGCGTTGTGTTACGCCAAACTTCTTGGATATTTTTTGTATTAAAGCTTGGTTATCTGCCGTATTTCCCGTGTTTTCAATGACCAAATCGGATGTTTCTTCTTGTATTGGAGGTGGTAAAGGTTGCGCCAACGGGACGTTAGCATTACTGGGCTGTGATAATGTGTGCGCCAACGGGACATTGGCGTTACTGGGCGGCAACAAATGCCTGTCAATTCTAAAACGAATGGCTGTAATCTTTTTACCTGTTTTAATTTCACCAAAATCAAAATGGACATTTGCATCATGCGACAATCGTTTTTGGGCTTCTTCTAAAATTTTAATTTTGAAATTGGCATACAATGCGTATTTGCCTGAAAATCCCAATAAATCCTTCAATTTCTCCAAATTAATAATGAAACTGTTTAGGCTAAGGTTGACATTTTGCAACAAAAGCAGATACAGTCTATGGCTCGTTGACATTTTCAAAAAAGGCATTTCCAGCCAATCAAAAGGTTGAGCATCCAATGTCAGTGACAATAATAAAGCTTTAAATTTTGGATGAATACTGACATCAAGCGAAAGGATAGGGTCATTCATTAAAAAGTCAACACTTGTCAAAAGAGTTGTTTGACATTGGTGCATTTGTCCATTTGTGTCTAAATATGACCAACTGATTCTGCGTTCGAGGAGTCGAGCAGTAGCAGTGGAGATGCCATGGCTAATGCTTTCATTATCAATATTTTGCGTCGAAAAAAAACTAATTAAAGGAAGGGAATAATCACAAAAAGTGGCATCCGAAAGCCGAATCAAAGGCAGTAGTTTGCCCAGAATCATCAGTTCCCAAAAGGTTAAATCGCTTGAATATGCGGCTTCAATATTTTGAAATACGACTTGTTTTTGAATTTCCATGCCCAAAAGTAGCGTTTTTACTGAGGGGTAGTATTTTCAAAAACAACATCTGAATAGATGTCTTCAATCTCCAACACGACATTGGGCATAGACACAAGTGACAAAGAACCCGTTTTTACCTCATCGCCAATTTGCCACTTCCCTTGTTCATTCCGATAGAATTGTTCGATACTTTTTTTGTTAGAGCTAATCAAAATATACTCTTTTAAACTGTTAATTTGACGATATGATTTGAATTTTTCGCCTCTATCAAAAGCCTCCGTAGAATCCGACAGCACTTCAATAATGAGTGTTGGGTTGACCAAAATATCTTGATGTTCATCTTCAAAATAAGGTGAACCGTCCACCACAACCACATCAGGATAGAAATAATTTTTATGATCCAAAAAACTCGGCACTTTCGTTTCAGAAGTTGTTATGTCTAATTTGAGTTTTTTCTGAATAGATTGCATACCTAAAACAAGCCCTGTATTAAAGAGCGTTTTATTATGCGGATGCGTTCCACCAGCCATATATATTCGGTTTTGGTTATAAAATTCGTGCTTGCCACCTTTCTCACGAAGCGATTCACGCTCAAGTTTGAGATATTCTTGAGCTGTCATTTTCACTTTTTCTTGAACTGCTGTCGTCATATTTTGAATATTTTTTTGTAAAAGTAATCGGTTTATGATTTAATTCAAACACCCCTCAGTAAAAAACCTCTTTTAAATGACTTTTTCAATACTTTTGAAGCTCAAAAATAATAATATGCTCACTCTAACAAAAATCAACATTTTCCCTGTCAAATCCCTTGACGGTTATTCACCCGAATCCGCTATAGTCGAAAAACAAGGCTTGCAATATGACCGTCGTTGGATGATTACAGAACCCAACGGCATGTTTATGACACAACGAACGAATGGGCGAATGGCTTTGCTAAAAGCGGTTGTTGAGAACGATTTTTTAAACATTTTTGAAAAGGGAAATCCTCAAAACAGCGTAAAAACGCCTGTTTTAAGTCAAATTACTGAGGGGGTACTTGAAACCGAAATTTGGGACGATAAAGTCAATTCTGTCTTAGTCAGTCATGAAGTCAATGCGTTTTTAAGCGATTTTTTGAATAAAAAATGCCAACTCGTGACCATGCCCGCAACAACTAAAAGGCGTGTAGATGCGAAGTACAATACAGGTAATGATATTGTTAGCTATGCCGATGGTTATCCGTTTCTCATCATCGGTGAAGCGTCTTTAAATGATTTAAATAATAAAATTGAAGAAAAAAATGCTTCAAGCGACCCCCTCAGTACAAATATGAGTATGCGTCGTTTTCGCACCAATTTTATCTTCTCAGGTGGACAACCTTTTGAAGAAGATGCGTTTACATATTTCAAAATAGGCGATGTGGACTTTATTGGACTGAAACCTTGCGCACGCTGCGTCCTCACTACCCGTGACCCTGATACAGGCGTAAAAGGCAAAGAACCCCTTGAGACTTTGGCAAAATTCAGGCAAATTGGTACAAAAATCCTTTTTGGACAAAATGTGGTTTGGCATGATAAGAAATGGGAATCGGCAGGACTGCCAAAAGTGACAATTGGGGATATCATTGTGCCCTAAGTTCAGGTGAAAAGTCTCTTTTTTTTATAAAAAAAACGTATTTTTGTTTAAAATTCAAAAGAAATGAAACAGAGCATCATTAATATTGATCCAGAAATTATGGGCGGAACACCCGTTTTTAGAGGTACAAGGGTACCAATTCAAGCCCTTTTTGACCATCTTCCAGAACCCGGAATTTCTGAATTTCTTTATGGTTTCCCTTCAATTTCAATGGAAATGGTAGAAGAAGTATTGGCTATTGCTGCCAAAAAAGTAACATCAAAACAAAGAAGAAAAATAGACTATGAAAATATTTCTTGATGAACAACTTCATGTAAGAATGCAGTTTGAGTTATCTTCATTCAATGTTTTCAAACCAAAAGATTTTGGATGGGAAGGTCTCAAAAATGGTGAGCTTAGAGAAAAACTTAATAAAAACAATTTTGACTTTTTCATTGCAGCCGATAAAAACATCCCTTTTCAACAGAATTTCCAAAAAATAGGTTTTTCTATCATTTTGATTGATACGCCAACGATGAAATGGGTGCATCAATCTATTTTTGTTCCTAAAATCGAAAAACTGCTACAAAATCCACCTAATCCATTACCAAAACTCATTCATATCAGCATGAGAGATATTAGTCAGAGTAAAAAGATAGAAGGCTTAAAAAAACTGTTACCGTCTGAACAAATTCTCTTTTTATGACCCCTCAGTATTTTTCATCAAAAACACCACCATCGTCTTCGACCCATGTGCGCCTAACACCAACGATTGCTCAATATCCGCCGTTTTTGAAGGTCCCGCAATAAAAGCCCCAAAACCATAATCCGATGAACCAATCCGTGCATAAGCTTCGTGCATCGTCGGCACAATGTCTTTTTCATTCAAAACGACTGCTAAGTTTTGACAAATAAAAGGCGCGACACGCTGTCCCATCAACCCCTCAGTAATCCATATCGCAGCGTTTTCGGCTACGCCAAAAATGCCTTTAATAATCGTTAATTCGACGTTTTCTAAGTCATGCGGGTCGGTGTTTTGCCAATCCAATTCAGCTACATTTTTCAATTCAGGAAGAGTTGAAATGACACGGTTTTGGCTGTTATAATTATGTTGAACAAACTGCTCAATCATTTGATAATCAGTAACTTCCACGACAGCTCCGCCGATTCTTTGCAGCACTGCTTTAAACTGCTCATTTGGCGCGTGCGTGCTTTGATTCAAGCCTTCCAACGACGGAAGCGGCTTCAAATCAGGTTGATTTTTTTTAATCGCTGCTAATATTTTATCTCTGCTCATGATGTAGCGCTGGGTTCCACCCGGCGTATGTTTGCGCCAACTGCAAGTTAGCGGTACGTTATGCTGCATTTTGTTTGCGCCAACTGCAAGTTAGCAAGTTAGCGGTACGTTATGCTGCGTTTTGTTTGCGCCAACTGCAAGTTAGCGGTACGTTATGCTGCGTTTTGTTTGCGCCAACTGGAAGTTAGCAAGTTAGCGGTACGTTATGCTGCGTTTTGTTTGCGCCAACTGGAAGTTAGCGGTACGTTATCGGTACGTTATCGTTGCGTTATCTATTTTTTTTATACCAATCTCTAAAACTCTGTTTCGGCGGCTCGGGCATATCGCGTTGCAAAAACCACGGATTCATGCCATTATTGACCATAAAAGGCACATTGCGCATCACCCAACGCCCCATTTTGCCACCCATTTGATAGGCTTTCGGATGCGACAAAGTAAACGTCATCCCTTGCATAGCGAGCCTTTTACTGAGGGGGGCATGACCTTCTTTGACCAACACTTGCCGCCACTTATACAATTGGTCGTGAATATCAATCTTAACAGGACAGACATTCGAACAAGAGCCGCACAAGGTACTCGCAAACGGCAAATCAGCATTTTTTGTCATATCCAAATTGGGCGCAAGGATAGACCCAATTGGTCCCGCCACCGCCGTATGATAACTGTGTCCGCCACTTCTGCGATACACGGGGCAAGTATTGAAACAGGCTGCACAACGGATACATTTCAAAGAGTTTCTAAAATCAGCACGTCCTAATTGCGTGGAACGCCCGTTGTCAACGATGACGATGTGCATCTCTTGACCGTCTCGTGGCTTTTTGAAATGGCTTGAATA
>JANLQI010000282.1:0-8325 GCA_031367705.1 Saprospiraceae bacterium
CGTCGGCGAGGTTTCAAACCTCGCCGACGTTGAATGTAATATACAAAAATACAAAGCGGCTTTTATCCTTTCAGGTCCAGAACCACAACGTTCTATTTTTGAAAAAAAAATACGCCAACAATTGCATCAACAAGCGAATGACAACGAATCATTTTTACTCATACGTGGGACGGAAAAAGCAAATAATTTCAATACGGAGACTTTTTCAAACCTTGAAATTCATGATGTTTTAACCAGTAATTTATTAAACAAAAAAATGATGCACAGTGAAGTCATTATTTGCCGAAGCGGCTATAGTTCCATTATGGATTTGGTTTGTTTGCAAAAAGCGGCTGTACTTATTCCTACACCTGGACAGACAGAACAAGAGTATTTAGCCAAAGAATTGATGCACCAAAACCAATTTTTCAGTCAAAAACAAGATGATTTCAATCTGCAAACTGCTTTGATGTCATATAAAAGCTATAAAAATTTTGCCCATTTAGATATGAGAAAAAACACATTAAAGGAAATTGTCGCCGAATTATGGGAATTTTGATACTTTTACATCTGTTTGGTCACCAAAATGACTTACAGCTACAAACTCTATATTTACGACAATATTTATGCTGACATTTTTCCGTACAAATCAACAATTTCTCAACGTTCTGTTGCTTTTTTATCTTGCGATTCTGCGAGCCAGTACGTTTATGCACACGTCCAATTTCGTACCGCGTGAACAGGGTCTTTTGACAGGTTGGGTTTATTCTTATTTTCCCCCCCTCAGTATGTCAGGAGCAATTTTGGCGTTTTTCCTTGTATTTTTTCAAGCAACGGCTATCAATCAAATCATTGCACGTTATCGTGTTGCGACGGATATATCGCTTTTACCAGGTGTTTTTTATTGTTTATTTACGAGTTTGATGCCTGATTTTTTGCCTTTGTCGTCTATTTTATTGGCTAATACATTTTTGATTTTAGCTGTTTATAACCTTTTTGATACCTACAAAAACAATCATGTAGCGGGCAATATTTTTGACGCGGGTTTGTGGCTGGGTGTTGCCAGTCTTTTCCATTTTTCTTATATTTTCTTAGTCGTTTGGGGTGTCATTTCTCTTGGCATACTGAGGGGTATTCGTTTTAAGGAGTTTTTTATGTTTCTCATCGGTCTTTTTGTGCCTATTTTCATGGTGGGTGTGTATTGTTTTTGGGTTGATAAAATGCTGATTTTTGGTCAACATTTTAATAAAAACATAGGACTTATGAGCTTTGTTCCTTACAAAAGTTCTATGATTTTTGTAAAAATAGGTTTAACCAGTGTACTTATATTGTTGACAATTGTAGCCAGTTCGCAGTTTTTCAGTCGTCGCAATATGACGGCACAAAAATATATCAGTATGCTCTATTGGCTCATGCTATTTTGTGGTTTAACAACGCTTACACAACACAATATAGAATTAGGTCAATTACTCATTCTCTCTGTTCCTCTTGGCATTTTGTTGTCAATGACTTTTCAACGCATTGCCCCCGCAATGGCAGAAGCTTTGCACATGTTGTTGCTGATGGTTGCGCTTATTTTACAATTTGAATATTTGTTGATTTGATTTTTTTTTGACCACTGATTGGGCTGATGCGACTGATTTTCACTGATTTTCTTTTGTCACATAGTAAGTAAAAAAAGAAAATCAGTGAAAATCAGTCGCATCAGTCCAATCAGTGGTCTCTCAAACCAAATCAAACAAATCCTTTACACCCACTGTCCGCGCCACATTAAAGCCTTCGGCATAAGCCACGCCCATATATCGCCCATAAACAGCATCTTTGCCGCGTATCGAATCCAAAAAAGCGGGGCTTGAAATCGGTGTCATCGGTTCATCACTATCGGCATTGAAAAATTGGCTTTTATACGCCATGATGAGTTCAAATTTCTTATCCACAAAATCGGAAATGTCAACTGCAAAATCGGGCTTCAAAGAACGGTCTTGAATGTAATGATAAACGACTTTTGGTCGCCATGCTTCTTGCGCTATCCCCTCCCGATTGTCTCGGGATGTTCCATCAGTATCAAACGTCTCAATCTTAATTAAGCCACTCAAAAAACACGCTTCGGCAGTCAATTTTGCAGCACGCCCATGGTCGGGATGACGGTCTTCAACAGCATTAGCAAGGACAATTTCTGGACGATATTTTCTGAGAATACGTATGATTTTCAATAAATTATCCCTATTTTGAATAAAAAAGCCATCTTCTAAATCCAATTGTTCCCGCACCAATGCGCCCATCATTTTGGCGGCTGTCATGGCTTCTTGTGTGCGTATGGTTGCACTGCCGCGCGTACCCAATTCGCCCAATGTCAAATCAAGCAAACCAACGCTGTTACCAAGCGAAATTTGGCGTAACAAAGTGCCAGAACACGACAATTCAACATCATCGGGGTGAACGCCAACGGCAAGTATATCGAGTTTTATCTTATCTTTATGAGTCATCAAAAGCCTTTTTAGTCGTTTATAAATCGTTGTTTAGTCGAAAGTTGAGTAGAAAATGGAATGTTTTTTAGTGAAATATTGTTTTACAATAGCGTTGCAAAATTCTACAAACTTATTTGCTTTGTGTAATGTATTCTTAAAAATAAAATTTAAAACTAAAAAATGACCTATCAAACAGACTCTTTGCCATACACCCTGGCTGTTGCTCAAAAACCCGATTTTTTCCGTGATTTCACCGATGGCATCATCAGTTATGGCAAAGCCTATCGGTTAATTTCACGGCATAAATTGTGGTATTATATGGTTGTGCCAGGCATTGCGAGCGTCATTTTAGGCTTATCCATCATCTATTCAGCCTATCTTTTGTCCGATAATGTTACGGCTTTATTGACCGCAATTTATCCTGAAACATGGTGGGGTGCGAGCATTGTAGCCAATATTTCAGCCGTTTTTAGTTGGATTCTGTTGGGTATAACGGGTATTTTGGGCTATCGCATCATTTTGATGGCATTGGTTGCGCCATTTATGTCGCCTTTGGCAGCGCGTATTCAATCTGAATTGACAGGCGTGCCCGTTTATGACCCGCCGTTCCTATCGTTCACAAATTTCCGTTTGATACTGAGGGGGGCTACTTTGAGCATTCGCAACGTTTTGAAAGAGTTGTGGTACGTCATTTGGCTGCTTGTTTTGGGCTTGATACCCGTTATTGGCTGGTTTGCAGCAATTGCGATTTTCTTTGTCCAATCCTTTTATTCAGGTTTTGGAAATTTGGATTATTCCCTTGAAAAGTATTACGGTATTGCTGAAAGCAAGAAGTTTGCTGCTCGTTATCGTTGGTTAGCTGTTGGTAACGGTGCGGCTTTTTTAACTTTATTGGCTGTTCCGATTATTGGTTTTTTTGTTGCACCTGCGCTTTCGGTCGCGGCTGCAACGGTGGAAAGTGTGAAACGGATTGATGTACCGATGAAAAATGTGCAACAGTTGGAAGAGTTTATTTAATACGTC
Source organism: Saprospiraceae bacterium (assembly GCA_031367705.1). Lineage (GTDB taxonomy): Bacteria > Bacteroidota > Bacteroidia > Chitinophagales > Saprospiraceae > JAAFJT01. The sequence goes on from JANLQI010000282.1 coordinate 3,471, forward strand.
GAATCAGAAGTCCACCCATCAAATGGCGGAAAATGCCGCATAAAGGCTTCCCGTTCAAGGCGGCGGCGTTCTGCTTCTTGTTCCATTACTATCTGTTGTTTTGTTTTATCAAAAACATCGGGCGAGAAAAAAGCGGTTTTTGACTCGTCATATACTGAGGGGGGGGCAAATTCGTCGTGTTCGACTTCTTCTTTATAAAAATAGGCGACGATGATGCCAATAATGCCGCCAATGAGATGACTTTCCCAACTGATGTTCCGTTGCAAAATCTCAGTTGTCGGTAGGACACCTGTAAACATACCGCTGTATAAAGTGACAATAATCAATGCTAAAATAATGCTGCGTAGGCTCCGCCTAAAGATACCTGTCCAAAATATAAACGACACCAAACCATAAACGACATAGCTCAAACCGATGTGAAAAACGCCAGCTCGAGCAAAAAGCCACACGCAAAAACCTGTTACGAGGTAGATAACAACAAAAGAACGCAAGGCAACACGTGGGAAAAAGTAAATAATCATCGTCGCACACACAAGGAAAGGAACAGAGTTTGAAGCCAAATGCTCCCAATTACTGTGCAATAAGGGCGCAAAAATGATGCCCCGCAAGCCAAAAGCCTCGCGTGGATAGATGCCCCACCAACCAAAATCGAGATGCGAAATGGTTTGAAATATGTGAATCAACCAAATGAGTACCGTGAAATACAAAGGGAATTTAAGGCTATCCCAAAATGATATGTGTTTGTATTCTTGGTTATATTGTACTTGTTCGATATAAGAATGCTCCATTGGACTTAATTTTTTACCATAAAAAATAAAAAACGTCGTTGATTGTTTAAGGTCAACGACGTTTTTGTAAACGTTTTTTTATAAAAAATAGTTGTCGAAATAGATGTAATGAGCCGATTATTTTGAAAGCGATTGGCATTTCTGCGCCGCTTCATTGGCTTTCGGATTGTTTGCTCCGTCATAAGCATCTGCCAATAAACAGTATAATTTACCATTATTTGGCTCTTTTGTTAAGACTTTTTCAAGGCGAGCTATGGCTTTGTCGTATTGCCCAGTCTTGATTGCCAGCCTTGCCAATTGTGCATTAACTGCTACATTTTCTGGATTTTGTGCATCCAGTTCACGCAACAACAAAATGCCTTTCATCGGATTGTCTTTCGGTGGATTTTCAGTGTAACACAAGGCTAAATTGATGCGATGCTCCAATTTAGTTGGATTCAAAGAAGCGGCATTTTGAAAGGCATTAACAGCTTGATTGGCGCAATAATCACGCAAGGACATATCTTCTGCTTTTTGCAAAGCGAGATAATAATTCGCTCCCGCAATAGACCATGCTTCGTCGGTTTTGTCCAATTCTGCGACCTGTTCAGCGTAATGTGCAGCCACTTCCTCATGCCCTGCATTGTGCCAAGCGGCGGATAATTGCTTCAATACTGAGGGGTCTTTGGCAGATTCACTTTTTTGTGTAAGTGACTGTATTTCAGTTGCTTGTGTCGGATTCAAGCCTTTGTTTGCTTCTTTGATGACGTTAGCCATGTCAAGGGTCGCACCTGTGAGTACACGAGCCGTTTCGAAGGTTTTTTGTTCCTTCGATTTGACATCACAACCAAAATAAAGAATGAAAAACAAGGCGACCGCAGAAGCGACAAGGATGATTTGCTGTCTGTTCATTTTTGTGAGTTTATGATTTCGAAATTATAAAACGGAATTATTTACTTCAAATAAAGTAGATAATTCCGTTTTATAATCCCGAAAAAGCATCTTTATTCTTCGCCTTTATCGTCGGGCAAAGAAGTGACGCTGGTTTTCACATGTTCTGTGAAAATTTTGGCAGGTTTGAAAGCAGGAATATAATGTTCAGGAATCTGAACGGTTTTATTACGCTTAATATTCCGTCCTGTCTTAGCTGCACGTTTTTTAATAACGAACGAGCCGAAGCCACGAATATAGACGTTCTCACCGTTGCCCATTGTTTCGCGGACTTCGTTGAAGAAAGTTTCCAAAGAGACTAATACATCTACTTTGGCAAGACCTGTTTTTTCTGAAATGGCTGCTACTATATCAGCTTTTCTCATTATGAATTGATTTAGAATGAGTTATGAATGATGTTCTTGCTATTCTTTCGTTTTGTCAAAAGTGGGGCAAATTTCAGTTTTTTATTCTGTATAAAGAAGCCCTTTTTGAATCTTTTTTATAAAAACGATGATTTTGTTGACCTTACGTCTCTGAAAATCAATACTTTATACGAATGGTCAATCAAATTGTTTGCCAAACTTATTTTTTTTAAGAAATATTGTACACAAACAATTTCCGAAAAGATGTAAAACGCCTCAATTCGCTCTTTATCGAATATTAAAAAATCATTAAGAATAAATGATTTATTAAAATTTAGAACGAAATTACGAGTATAGAATTGATTTTCAATAGTTTACATAAAAAAAGTTTAATTTTTTTTTTTCTCCTTTAGTCTCAAGGCGGTTTTACTATCTTTGCCGTTCTTTCTAAAGCAAAACGCTGGTGTTTTTTTGACACTTTTTTTTTTCTTCTTTTCAGAATTTAAAATTCCAAATAATATGCTGCTTTCAATGACAGGTTATGGGCGTTCAACTCGCTCTTTTGGTGATAAAACAGTGACGATTGAAATTCGTGCCTTGAACTCTAAAATGACGGATATGCGTTTCAAAATGCCGTCAAATTACAAAGAAAAAGAAATTGAACTCCGCCGCATTCTTACTGAAAAAGTGGAACGGGGTAAAATTGATATGAGTATCTATGTGCGTTCAATGACGGGCGAAGACGATTTTGTCTTGAACCACGAATTGTTCAGACGTTATTATAAGGAGTTGTCACAACTTAAAGCAGAATTAGGCATTGACCATGGCGATGTGTTGCAAGCCATTTTGCGGTTGCCCAATGTCTTGGGCTCTGATGAAGATTCGGTGAAAGAGGAACAATGGCAAGAGACCCTCGAAGCCATTAATGAGGCGCTTGTGGACTTCACAAACTTCCGTCTTACTGAGGGGGGCGCGATGGAAGAGGATTTGCGTTTGCGGGTTGAGAACATCGCTCGTTTGTTAACGGAGGTTGAACCTTATGAAACGGAGCGTGTTGTAAAATTACGCCAACGCATGAAGCAAAACCTCGATGAGTTTATGGGCAAAGAGAATGTTGATAAAAATCGTTTTGAGCAAGAAGTCCTTTTTTACCTTGAAAAAATAGATGTAACTGAGGAAAAAGTGCGTTTAAGCCAACATTGCCGCTATTTTTTAGAGACATTAAACGATGCTAAAAGCACATCGAAAGGCAAAACCTTGAATTTTATCACGCAGGAAATCGGGCGTGAAATCAATACGCTTGGCTCAAAAGCCTATTCATCGCACATTCAACACCTCGTCGTGAAAATGAAAGATGAATTGGAAAAAATGAAAGAATTGATAGCGAATCTTGTTTAAGAAATGATGAATTATAAATGAGAAATGATGAATTTAGGTATTGATTTACAATGCTTTATGATTCAAAATTTAGATTTTATGTAACTTCTTAGGTCAGACACGAATTCCACGAATTACACGAAATCGGCATTAAAAACCATTCGTGTAATTAGTGAAATTTGTGTCAGCAAAGTAATTACGATTTTATTTCATTCATTTTATTTAGTGTTTATTATGGAAAAATTAATCATTGTCGCCGCACCATCAGGCGCAGGTAAAACGACTATTGTTCATCACCTTTTAAGGAAGTTTCCCGAATTGGCTTTTTCCGTTTCGGCGACTAATCGTGCGCGTCGCAACCATGAAATTGACGGTAAAGATTACTATTTTTTATCAACAGATGATTTTAAACGACGTGTTACTGAGGGGGCCTTTTTGGAATACGAAGAAGTGTATGATGACCAATTTTATGGCACTTTGAAAAGTGAAATTGAGCGTTTGTGGGATTTAGGCAAGTGCGTTATTTTTGATGTAGATGTAAAAGGTGCGGCAAGCATAAAAAAAGTCTATCCCGATGAATCGTTGACTATTTTTATCAAACCACCGTCAAAAGAGATTTTGTTTGAACGTTTGAAAAATCGCAAAACAGAGACGACTGAAAGTCTCAAAAAACGCATTGCAAGGGTAACAGAGGAGTTGAAATATGAAGACCGTTTTGATAAAGTTGTTGTAAATGATGACCTCGAACATGCTTTTTTAGAAGCAGAAACGGTTGTCAGTGATTTTATTTCTAAAAAAAATGTCCTTGTTTAGGAGACCACAGATGACACTGGTTTAACGGATTCGCACTGATTTTTTCTTTCAACATTTATGGAACAAAAAAAATCAGTGAAAATCCGTTAAATCAGTGTCATCTGTGGTCAAAGCTAAGTCGTTACAAAAACCTCAAAAACTAACACCGCCCAACAAGCAAAACTGCTCTGCATCAACCTTATGCGATTTTAGAAAAATACCGATATGCCCTTGTATTTTTGACCGCCCAATCGGCGGAGAATATAAACGAAGACCTATGCGATTGAACCACATACTTTGAATAGCATGGTAACGATGCAGATAAAAACCTGATTGGAGAACGACCGCCACTTGTCCAAAAAGAAATTCATCGCCTACAAAAATACCCCAACGACTGCCTGCTTTCAAGGCTTCTTCCTTTGTTGTGAACTCTCCTGAAGCCAAACCAAATTCTGCAACAACCCTGTTTTGTTCGTATTGAACGCCAAAAGACAGTAAATTGACTTGATTTAAAGGCCGAACAAGAGAAAAAGCCATCGTATAAATCGGATATTTAGGCCCACGAGGTGCGCTCGATGCACTCATACCTAAGCCTGAAAAGACATTAATGCCCCATTTTTTATG
>JANLQI010000287.1:0-3539 GCA_031367705.1 Saprospiraceae bacterium
GAACAAGGTATAGTAAACGAAAATTGAATACGTTTTTATTTTTTTTGCAAAAAATAAAAACGTATTCAATTTTCGTTTGCTATACCTAAGTCTTATAATTTCATAAACTTATGAGGCATTTGTTTACCCAAACTTGTTGAAGGCGTAATGATATAAATCCCTTGCGGCAATTGCCCTACATCAAATTGCAAGTGATTTTGACCCTTTTCAACATTTCGTATCTCTGTTTTAACAATTCTGCCAAAAGCATCTGAAAAATTAAAATGGACTTCTCGCTCATCCAAACTTTCCAAACGTAGCATAATATCGCCTTCCGTAGGGTTCGGTGAAATGGTTTGAATAACGACTGGAATCTGTTGCGTTGCTTTCAAACGTGCCGATTCGGGCGGTGCTGCTACACTATGATTAATGGTCGCACTTGCTATATTATTCGCTGTAACGGCATCAGTTGGCGTTGAACTAAGCAGTTTTGCCGTGCCTACAATCGGTGTTGCAACATTGAGAACAAAAAGCGGGATATCCAAAGTTGCCGTTGCATTAGCCGCTAATGTCGGAATTGTCCACGTAAAACATTGCACACCACCCATGCACCACTCCGACCAATCTCCAGATGAAAGGACTGTACTGCCGCCGTTCACCGTTCCTGTTGGAAATTTAAATTCTATTTTAACATTACTGAAAGCCGTTGTGCTGTTGTTAGTAGCCGTTGTTTTGAAACTGATATTCGTCCAATTGTTGTATGTCAGATTGGGTGTTGTAACGGTCAAACCCAAATCGGCTGTACCTGTTGTCACAGGTGTAACAACGACATTAAAGCTGCACGTTGACGTATTATTCCGAGCATCAGTAGCTGTATAAACGACTGATGTTGAACCTATTACAAAGCAAAAACCACTGTTTTTTGTGCTGGTTACTGAGGGGGTCGCTGTGCAATTGTCCGTAGCTGTTGGAGCTGTCCATGTCGCAATGGCACACGTTGAAGCGGTTGTCAAGCTGATATTTTGAGGGCAAGCCGTTAATACAGGTGGTATGGCATCCGTTGCACAATTATCCAAGGTAATAACGACATTGAAGCTGCACGTTGACGTATTATTACGGGCATCCGTTGCTGTATAAACCACTGACGATGAACCAATTGGAAAGCAAAAACCGCTGTTTTTTGTGCTGGTTACTGAGGGGGTCGCTGTGCAATTGTCCGTAGCTGTTGGAGTAGTCCATGTGGCAATGGCGCATGTTGAAGTCGTTGTCAAACTGATATTTTGAGGACAAGTTGTTAATACAGGCGGTATGGCATCCGTTGCACAATTATCCAAAGTAACAACGACATTAAAGCTGCATGATACCGTATTATTCCGAGCATCAGTAGCCGTATAAACGACTGATGTTGAGCCAATTGGAAAGCAAAAACCACTGTTTTTGGTGCTGCTTACTGAGGGGGTCGCTGTGCAATTGTCCGTAGCTGTTGGGGCTGTCCATGTCGCTACGGCACATGTTGTTAATGTTGTTAAATTCATATTTTGAGGACAGGCAGACAAAACAGGCGGCACGGCATCTGTCAAACAAGGGTCGGGTCCACCGTTTAGAATGATGACAGAATAGTCCTCAACTTCACCTGCGGGAAATGCTTCACAAGCCGTTGGATAAGCATCTTTTTTCATACTAATACGCATCGTCGTTGTGCCGAGCAAAGCCGTTGCAGGTATAGAAATGGGTGCAGTGACCGCCTGGCTGGTGGCATTGCGTTCAAAAACCTTTTCTGTATCATCGAAAATACCGTTTTTATTAAAATCAATCCAAACGCGGAAATAGAGGTTCGTTTGTGCGCCCGACCAACTCAAACCAGGTGTTATACTGAGGGGGTAGTTGGCGTTTTGTGTCAACGTTGTCGCCTTGTCTTTCCAATCGGAATAACCGACTGCATAACGGTCAGGGCGTGATTTTTCACTCGCATTGTCCAAGGTATTCAGTTGAACCCTTGCAATCCATTCATTCCAGGGCGCACCTGAAGCGGAGGTGCAATAATTGCCATTATTGCCACAATTTTCACTCAAAATCGTAGAAGCCGAGCCTGTACAGCCTTTTGAATCAATAACGGTTAAGCTGTAAGCATTTGCCGAAAGACTTGATAAATTAGTCGTTGTCGCATTGTTATTCCATAAAAAAGTATAAGGTGAAGTGCCGCCACTTACTGACGAAGTGATAGCGCCGTTTACACCACCACAAAATGGGTTTGTGTTCGTCAAAACCACATTAATGGACGATGGTTGCGTTATCGCAAACGATTTTATGCCTTTAGCATTCGTCGCATCGGTCGCTGTAACAGAATAATTACCCGCAGGTAAACCTGTAACAGTTGCACCTATTACACCATTTGACCAAGCAAAAGTATAGGGTGCAGTGCCACCAGAAGCGACTGCCGAAGCCGAGCCATTCGCCGCACCATTGCAAAGGGTATTTTGAGTTGAAATACTCACTGGAAAGCCTGAATTAACGTTAATATTACCCGTTTGAAAGGTCGTAGAATAGTATAAACCATTGTTATTAGAGACTTTTATCGCATCAATAGTACCATTACCATCAGAATCTGCACCAAGTTGATAGTAAAGTTCGATGGTATATGTGGTATTCGGCAACAAACCCGCAAGTAGGTCAATGTTTAAATTTGCGCCATACGTTCTTGTCCGATAAGGCGGACTGTTGACAAGACTTTGCTGCGCTAAAACGTTTTTCAAAAAACCACCTTTGTTGAGTGGATCATTGTAAATACGATAAAAAATCGCACTTTCTTGAAGGATATTGGTACAGCTTTCCCATGAAACCGTCGTGGCAGTTGTGAGTTTTAAGGTCGTTAGGTTTGTGCCGATACTCGAACTCAAAGCATTGCCATAAGCGCAGGGCGAGGCAAAATAGTCGGTCGGCAAATTGTTCGCAGTAAATCGAACAGCAGTCGCGCAAGAGCCGACATAATCGAAACCACAAGCCTGAATTTTAGGAACAGATAATACAAAAATAGAGAACACACAGAAGAGTGTAGGTTGTAAAAATCGTTTCATTAATGTTTGTTTTTTTGTTCAATAAAAGAGGATCGTGTATTCATTTTGATTAAATACAATTACAAAATTAATATTTTTAAAATAAAAAAAATCAATTTCTTTTCGAACGTCCGTAGATACACAAACCAATAACAATTTGTTTTTAGACTCAAACGAGTGGCTTAAAATGCAGCATCTGTCATAAAAAAAACGACGCAACAGATACCTGTGGTCATTCAGTCTATTTATCCTTCCATTGCTGTGGGGGATATGAAGGTAAGCTTGGAAAGTATTGTGGATAGGGAAATACTGTTTTTCTCTATAATTCCTTAGGCAAATGGTTAAAACTATGATTCAAAAGATAGATAAAGGCAATAATCGGTTTGCACTCGATGTTAGGGATTTGCCACAAGGCATTTATTTTATCACTCCTGATGGTTCGAAAGCCAAGTAAGTGCCGACTAAGTTTGTTAAAATGTAAAAATTTTAATGGTGAATCCCCCCGAC
>JANLQI010000317.1:0-6680 GCA_031367705.1 Saprospiraceae bacterium
TAAAAGAGAATCAGCGTAAATCAGGCAAATCAGCTCAATCAGCGTTCAGATGTTTTACCAATTTTCAATGTCAGTATCAAATCACTCCGATTTTCCTCCCTTTTCAGCACCATTCTTATAGCTTTTTAAAAAATTGGTACGCAAGTCTTTCGGCAATGTCAAACGGTCACCAGAGTTTTTCATATACCCCCTCAGTAAAACGATGAGTTCATCGGCTGTGGCAGCGTATTTTTTATCAAATAAAAGGTTTTCAGTTTCTTGAGGGTCTTTGACAACATCATACAATTCAACATACGCCTCATCTTTGAACATATCCACGATGAGTTTATAGTTGCCTTGCAAGACGCAACGTTGCGAACTGCCCAAAGAACCATTGCCGTCATATTGAACGAAAATAGCCTTTCTATCAAGGGTTTTGCCTTGAATTAAAGGCATTAAGGACAGACCATCCATTTTTGGGCCGCCTGCCATGCCGTTGATATCCAACAGCGTGGGCAGTATATCCACCAAACTGACGAGGGCGTCCGATTCCTTTATAGTAGGTTGAATGCTTTTTGGGAACTTCACAATCAAAGGCACTTTGGCAGACTCCTCGTACATACACATCTTTTGCCAAAGCATGTGACTGCCGAGCATTTCGCCGTGGTCTGCGGTGAAGAGAATGATGGATTTGTCGTATAAACCTTCGTCTTTTAAGGTTTGAATCACACGACCGACTTCATCGTCTAATAATTTGACCAAACCCAAGTATTTAGCCCATATTTCACGCCATTGTTCGCGGCTGTATCTCGAACCGATGAACCCTGTCAAATTGTACATTTGCAAAGGCGATTGACCGCCATAGAATTGTCCAACATTGTCTGGCAAAGTAAAATCAGTGGTTTTAACCATAGAAAAATAAGGTTCGGGAATACTAAAAGGTGGATGCGGGGCTAAAAACATAGCATTCAAGAGCAATGGTTTGCTTTTATCTCTATTCTTAATCGCTTCAATACTTTGATTGGCAATATAATGGTCAAGGAAATAATCAACGCCTTCTTTATATACGCCAACTGTTGGTGTAGAGTATGTCCGCAAGTGCGTATGTGCGCCCGAAACGATTTCAGGCGCATAGTCTTTGTATTGTTTACCGCCTGGTTTGGTGCGTTTTTGCTCCTTCATCCAAGCAGTATAGTCCTCTTGTGTTGTCCAATGCGTTTTACTTTTAGGGTCTTTGTCAATCTTTTCGACCGTAAAAAAGTGTTGTTTTCCGACATGGTGGCTGTCCCAAGTTTTTTCCATCAGACCGTACATATTTGGAATACCTGCGCGGGTATTGCCAAATATTTCATCGTCTTTTTCCCACGGATTAATCATCGAACCCGTTTTGTTGGGATACAAACCTGTAAAAAAAGAAGAACGTGAAGGCGCACACAAAGGCGCAGCGCAATACGCCCGACTGAAATTAACACCGTCCTTTTTCAAGGCATTGATATTAGGCGTTAAAGTTCCCAAGGCATCAAAGCGCAATTGGTCAGCCATGATGATAATGATGGGTGTTTGTTCTTTGTTTTGTCCACTGATGCTGCTGCTAAAAAATAGGGCAGCTATCCATACCATTCCTTTTTTCATTTCACGTATCTTTTTGCCAATGATGGATTTACTTCGTTGATGTATTGCATCAATTTTGTTTCAAGTTCAGCTGCTTTTGAAGCCTTTTGCTTGGAAATATCGTTGATTTCACCTAAATCTTTACCAATATCGTAGAGTTCTACCTTTTTTGTTTTCCAAAATTTAATCAATTTATAATCACCCACAATAATCGCTGAATGTGGATAGCCGTTGTTGTAGCGATGAAAGAAAAAATCATTTGATGGGCGTTTGACTGTGCCTTTGCCGCCCTTTTTCAAAACAGAAGCCAGACTACCCCCGTCAGTATGTGCGCTCATTTTACTTGTATTACCTGCCAATTCATTGAAAGTTGGCAATAAATCCCATCCAGCCACAGGCACATCTGATTGACTGTCCTTTTGAATACCAGGACCTTTGACTATAAAAGGGACACGAATACCGCCTTCATACAAAGTCCATTTACCGCCGCGCAACGGATAATTACGCATTTGTTCTGCAAATAGGGATGGGTGGTCAAGCCGATTAATGACAGGCGGAAGAAACTCAACAGCACCATTATCTGCCATCAAAACAATATACGTATTGTCGCCAATACCCAAATCATCTACCATTTTTAACAACTCGCCAATACCTTTATCGAGGTCGTTTATCATACCCGCCCAAGCAGGGTTTTTATGCTTTTTCCCTACGGGTTTGTCTTTGAATCTATCATAACTTGCTTGTTGCGTTTCTAAATTGGCATGGGTCGCATAATGCGATACTTGCAAGTAAAAAGGGTTGTCCGCCTTGACTTGTTGCTCCATAAAATGAATTGACCGCTGCGTGATGCTGTCTATCTGTTTCGGATTATTGGTAATAAAATGTTGCGTCCATTTTTCGTCTTTATCATCCGAAATATTGCCATTTTTATTGCCTGTATCGCCATCGCTGACATCATAACCCAATTGTTCGGGCGTTATTTTCGCCCTTAAATCCCACTTACCGAAATGTACCGCTTTGTAACGGCTGTCAAACGCTTTCAAAACATGCGGAATAGACTGGTTTGTGCTTTGTACGGGTGCATATTGCGCCGCAAACTCCTCATCTCCTTGACGAATAGACGTTTGACCAAACTGTATGCTCCTCCTACTCGGTGTACAAATAGGGTCAGGCGCATAACCTCTTGTGAAACGCATACTTTGCTTCGCAAACTTATCAATATTAGGCGTTTCGTAATAATCACTCTTGGAATCAGGGTTTTTATCATCCATTTTTGATGAAAAACAACTCCAACCCAAATCGTCGGTGAGTATTAAAATGAAATTGGGGCGTTTTGTTTGCTGTGCAAAGGCGGATTGTATGCCTAACATTAGCATTAAAAGCAAACAAAACAGCTTTATACTGAGGGGGGTGTTTTTTTTATTATTCATCATGATTGGATTTTGCCCCTAATCCCCAAAGGGGACTTTTTAGAGCAGTTCTTAAAATTATGTACCAAACTTAAAGTTAGAACAATGTGTGTCAGTCCCCCTTTGGGGGATTAGGGGGTTTAAACTTCGGATTGTATTTCCCTCGTTCTTTAAACCCATCAAACGGACGCATCAAACCAAAGCGCGGATAACTATCGAAAATATCACCATTGCCTGTCATACGTGGGTCGCCTTGTTCGGTGAGCTTTTGTTCTAATAGGGCATTCAATTTCTTTACAACAGCCTTCACTTTAACCAATTTTGACAAGTCATTCAAACAATACGGGTCTGTTCTCATGTCGTACAATTCCGCTTTCCCTCTTTTTTCAAAACCGATGTGAAACAACTGCGCCCAATCCTTTTGGTTTTTAATCATAAAAGATTTGGTCGGCGAGTCATCAATGTCTTCATAACCTTCCGAAATGGGTTTCATGTCTTTATCACCTGCTATGGATGTTTTATACTGAGGGGGTGGGTCGCCAAGGGGCCACCTATCCGTTTTAAAGTTTTTGATATAGAGATAATCCTTTGTGCGAATCGCCCTTGCAGGATAGCCCATATTGTCGGGTCGTGCATGCGAATGTCGTTCCCGACCTGTCAAAACATATTGACGAGATGCATCAATAGTACCCGATTTTGTACTGCTCAAAATCGGCATGAGCGTTTCGCCTGTAATGCCTTCAAAATATTTCACTTCTGCCAAATCTAAAAACGTAGGCGCGAGGTCAATTAGACCCACCAAATCATCCACTTTTCGGTTTTTACCCTTGACAAATGGTCCACAAATCGCCAAAGGTACGTGCGTTCCGTATTCCTGCAAATTGGCTTTGGCATACGGAAAAGGCATCCCATTGTCTGCCGTAATAACAATGATGGTATTTTCCAACTCACCCGCCGCCTCTAAGAGTTGCAGCATTTTGCCCAACTGCTTATCAAACCAATTGATTTCCAAAGCGTAGTCGAGCATATCGTTTTTCACCAATTCATTGTTCGGCAAAAAGGTCGGCACTTTGAGTTGATTGGCGGTCAAACCCGATGCTGCACCCGAACCTTCTTCATAATCACGATGCGGTTCTTGTCCACCGTACCAAAAGAAAAACGGTTTATCTGACGGCTTTTCTGCTAGAAAATCATTAAAATTGGCAGCATAATCCGTTTTGCTGATGCGTGTTGTGGGCGGTTGGAGTTGCCGTTTATTGTATTCAGGACCCACAGGATTGCGCGACCAACCTGCGTCTTTAAAGTTCCCAGGATTCCACGGTTTGCCTGTAAATCCTAAGAAGTAACCGTTGTTTTCCAAAACATCCGTAAAAACTGGAAATTTCTTTGGAAAATAACTCGCATGTGTACCCGCTTCCTCCAATTGCCAAATATTTCTGCCTGTCAAAATAGCGGCTCTCGACGGACTACACTGAGGGGCTGCCACAAACGCATTATTGAACAAAATACCTTGCGCCGCTACACTGTCAAATACAGGTGTTTGAAATACTTTTTGCCCATAAGCCGATGCGTGTGGAAAGGATTGGTCGTCTGCTATGGCGAATAAGATATTGGGTGGGCGTTTGGCTTTTTTGTTTCCTTGTAAAACGCTTGTTTTTTGTTGAAATGCTAAGAGCATGACAACAAACAAAGGCAACAGTAGTAATATTCTTTTCATAGAAATGCGTTTTTATTGTAAAATACTGAGGGGTATAAAGGGCGAGGAATCGTAGGAAGATTTTAAATCTTCCTACGATTGGATGTCAAAAAATACTGAGGGGGTCATCGAATAGGCGCAAGCGGCTCATCACCCATTTCCGTAAATTTAACTTTGCCATTCACAAACTCAATGAGCTTAGAACTTTCGTTAATAGTACCTTTATACATTTGATTTTGAAATATAACATCACTGCCATACGCTGCAAAAGCAGTCTTTTGCGCTGTAGATTGGATGCTTAACTGAGGGGGTAAATCATAAGACAGGTTCGCTTCAATAGCCCAATCACCAACCGTTATTTTTGTAACACCTGCTGTTTGATTGGTTTCTTTAAATGGTAAAACGGTTGCGCCTTTTTCTGTTATTTGAATAACGGATAGAAAACGCATTTTAGATGTTTTGACCTTATTTATGGCTTTTAGATGCCATTGGTCAACATAATGCTTCGTTTTCATGCCTTTGTAATTGCGATATTGCACGGCAGCTACTTCAAATTTATCTGTCAAAGTCCATGTCAGCGGTTGACTGCTCCACAGTTTTCCTACGCCTTTGGCATTGTCAATAGTTGAGGTAAAAGTATGGTGCGCTTCATCGATTGTCATATTTTTCAAACTGTGAATCAACCACGACCATTCGGCATCTGCATTAGCTTCCAATTCATCATAAATGACAACAATACCTTGTTTCAATAAAACAATGTGGCGATAGAATTTTGTCAAACCATAATCCTCCTTCGTTTCTGCACTTTGATAGGCATTAGAGGCATCACCTTTTATGTACGACAATTGTTCGCCTTGTAAAAACCGACTGAAAAAGCCGTAAGATTCCGCACTGTAAGGTTGCCCTTGACCATTAATCAGTACCCCATTTTGACTTTTTGTATGCTTACTCCAACCCAAACGATGCGGGTCGTCCATCGCTACTTTATAACCTGTTCTGTAAAACAAACGTTTGCCACCGACCAATATATTGAAGGTGTTTTGGTCACTCAAAATGTGTCCATACGCCCCAAAAGGACTTGACCGCATCGCTACCATAATGTCTTTGGACGTATTCGCAACGTCGGTATGCAAAGCCGCAACGCCCACTTCTTTTGACATTTGAGCCATTGGCAAAGTAAGCGTTTCTACTTTCGGTGCTTGTAAATGGGCTGAATGAATAAGCCTGTACCATCGTAAAGTCGTCTCTTTTGATAAATCTATCTTTTGCGTTTGTTGCAATTTTTGAGCATACCAACTGTATTGTGGATTCTGTGTCAATTCGCTCATCACATCTGCAAACGCTGCATAAGAAGCAGGTGGTTCAAACAATTCCTCCGTATTATCGCCAAAACCATCGGCTGAGGATGCCGCTGGGAAATGATAAATCAAGTCGATAGCATGGTTTGTGTACCACGGATGTGCTTTTATGAAGTCAAAACCTGTATAGTTTTTAATTTTATCGGGAATATCCACCAGCGTTTCCATGTTCATTTGAAAGTAAGAAGCCCCTTCTGCCCAACCACCATCCAATCCACCCAACACAGGCGACCGTGCTAAAAACAAGTCGTAGGCATACGCCAACCATTGGGTTGCTTCGGGTTCATGCTTATACATAGCGAGCGACGTTTTGAAAAACTCATTCAACAACAATTGCCACACATGACCACTCAATACCTTTGATTCGATGTTGTTGACCCAACTTTTATAAAAGCCGTCAGCTCTTTCTTTTATCGCTTTTTGTAAAACATCTCTTTGTGCAGATGTTAATTGGTCATAAAAAGTATCAAAAACCAACGCCATATTATACATACACATACCGTCGGTAAAATCACGTGAACCAGACACGCCTTTGGCATCCCATTTGGCAACTTCCAATGCCATCTCAATCGCTTTCGCAGCATATTGTTGGTTTGCGGTCAATAAATACGCTTGACACAAGGGCAA
>JANLQI010000325.1:0-13462 GCA_031367705.1 Saprospiraceae bacterium
TTAAAAATTTAGTAAATCTTAGTTTTATAGTCCTAAAACGCTCATTATCAACGCAATCGTCATAAAATCTGCTAATTTTAATCTCAAAATTTTCAACGCTTTACCCATTTGATTTTCCACTGTTTTCACCGAAATGCCTAAAGAATCGGCGATTTCTCGATATTTTAACTCCTCAAAACGGCTCATTTTGAAAATCAAGCGGCACTGTTCGGGTAGGTCGGCAATTGCCTTTTCTATCCGTTGCCGCAGGTCTTCTGTGGTGGCGTGGTCGGGTTGGATTTCTGGATTTTGGTTTATTTCTTCCAAATTCATGGTCTTGTACGCATCTCTAATTTGAACTTTTTTAATCTGATTTAAACTCGCATTGCGCACGGCTCTGAAGAGGTAGGCTTGCACCGAAGTTGTCACTTCGAGTTTCTCCCGTTGCTCCCAAAGCCGACAAAACAAGGTTTGCACGATTTCTTCCGCCTCGTCATTATCCGTCAATATTGTTCGGGCATAAGCACACAAGCGCGGATAGAACGCCCTAAACAATTGCTCAAACGAGGATTCGTCACCTTGATTTATTGCTATAAATAATTCTTTTTCAATGACTTGCACAAATAATTGGTTTTGCAGATTTTTTAAGATTAGAGGTTTCAGACACGAATTTCGCTAATTTTTTTGTCATTCTGAACGCTAATCTTAAAAATCCTGAAATCAGTGATTTAAAATAAGACAGTTCAGGGGCGAAGTACCCCCTCAGTATTTTATACTTTTTTTAAGTTTTTTTTAACGCTTTAAAACCGATGCGACCTTTAGCCTCGTAAATGATTGCAACGAACAACAAATTATATTAAGTGAAAAGTGAAAATGCAAGCGGCTGTTTATTGTCAATTTAGAATTTTCATTTCAGACAATCATTTATAATTGAGTAGAGCGTCCGTTTTTTTTCAAATCTTAAAAACCAAACAAACTTATATTCTCGTAAATTATGACGAACAACAAATTAGAATCACTTAACTTTTTTCAAATCTTAAAAACCGATTAAACTTTTTTTCCGTAAATAGAACCAACAAATTGTAGATTAAAATTAAAAAAACTTTTTCAATAAAATTAAAACCAAACAATCTTTAAACATCGTAAGTGAAGTATCGAAGCAACAAATTAAATCACATAATTTTCTTTAACACAAAACTATTTTTATTCTTTTTTAAACTTTAATAAATATTAAATCTAAAACAGTAAAACACTAATTCAATACCTTTTTAGATTAAAGTAATATCTTTTTAGCCTAATTCAATATTTATTAAAGTCTATTTAATATTTTTTAACCACAAATTCAATTATAAATAATTACAAAAACAATTTAACAACAAATTCATTTCTATTAATTTTAAAAATTCATAATTACATGAAAAACTTTCTTAAAACGGCTGCGCTCGTCGTATTCGCCGCTGCCCTTAGCACAACAAATGCAGAAGCTCAATCAAAGACTTCAAACAAAATGTCTGAACCTAAAACAGTTCAAGTTGGTGGAGAAGCTATGTTTCCGATGAAAAACATCGTTCAAAATGCCGTCAATTCTAAAGCACACACAACCCTTGTGGCGGCTGTAAAAGCAGCAGGTTTGGTGGATGTATTGCAAGGTGCAGGGCCATTCACAGTTTTCGCTCCAGTGAATGATGCGTTTGAAAATTTGCCTGCAGGCACTGTTGAAACCCTTTTGAAGCCTGAAAATAAGGCGACTTTGACGAAGGTTTTGACTTACCATGTTATCTCTGGCAAGTATGACTTCAATGCATTGACTGCGCTTATCAAAAAAGGTAAAGGCAAAGCGGAATTGGCGACAGTTTCAGGTGGTAAATTGTATTTCAAGATGAATGGCGCACGTAACATCAGTGTTTGGGACGAAAACGGCGGTTCAGCGAACATCAATACGTATGATGTGTACCAATCGAATGGCGTTATTCAGTCAATTGACGCGGTTTTGTTGCCAAAAATGTAAGATTTAAAAAGTAATTTTCAGTAGAGTTTAGATTTTGTGTCCTTTCTATAAAGGTTTAAGGGTTTGGAGAAACGATTCTCCAAACCTTTTTTCGTTTTAAAATCGTATTTTTGCGGCTTATTTTGAATAAAAAAACATCTTTTATGACAACGTTTAACATTAATACACTCAAAATTAGCCTGACCTACCTCGAATACTTAGTTGAAGTAGCGGAAATGTGGCAAAATGGTCAAACCTCAACAACGGGTTTCAACAACAGTCCTGCTATGTTGGACTATACAGCAGACAACCTCGGACGCATGTACCGCCTCAACGACACGGCGCAATTGATACCTGAAATGCAGGCTTTTTTAGCGAAAATGACAAAACCGACAACTTGGCTCACGATTACTGAGGGTTGGTGCGGCGATGCGAGTCAAGTTGTGCCTGTGTTTGAGAAAATCGCTGTGGCTCAACCACTTATCACACACCGTATTCTTTATAGAGATGAACATTTGGACATTATGGACGCTTTTTTGACGGACGAAGGTCGCTCGATTCCGAAACTCCTTGTGTTGGATGAAGAAGGTCACGTATTAACGTCTTGGGGACCACGCCCACAAGCCTTGCAAGATATTGTGCAAAAAATTAAAGTAGATATGGCTGCGATGACGAAAGAAGAACGCAAAGCACATGTTCAATCCGTGAAAGCGACAGTGCATGGTTGGTATGAAGCGGACAAAACGGTGGGGACGCAGAGGGAGTTGCTGGCTGCCCTTGAAGGGGTTTTGAGTTAATATTTTTTGAAAAAAGTGCCGCGATACTGAGGGGGTATAATTTTAAAATAAAACATATAGAAAACTATATACGTTCTGAAAAATATGTAATTTTAAGCGTAAATCGTGTTTTTTTAGAATAACAGAATAAAACCAAACTTAAAAATGCCAAATTTTAAAGAAATAGCCTTCAATCGAAATGTTTTCAAGGTAATTGATAAGTCTCAAAATGAGGAGACTTGGGAAACGCCTGAAAAAATACCTGTCAAATCTGTCTATAATGCTTCTGATACAGAGGGGGTGACAGCACAGTTTGTGAGTGGTTTGCCGCCTTTTTTGGGTGGTCCTTATAGCCTTATGTACGTCACAAAGCCGTGGACGATACGGCAATATGCTGGTTTTTCGACAGCCGAAGCTTCTAATGCTTTTTATCGGCGCAACTTGGCGGCGGGGCAAAAGGGCTTGTCGGTGGCTTTTGATTTGGCGACACATCGTGGCTATGACAGCGACCACCCGCGGGTGACGGGCGATGTTGGTAAAGCAGGTGTGGCGATTGACTCGGTGGAGGATATGAAAATTCTTTTTGACCAAATCCCGCTTGATACGATGTCGGTTTCTATGACGATGAATGGGGCGGTCATTCCCATCATGGCGTTTTATATCGTAGCTGCAGAAGAACAAGGCGTGGCGGCTGAAAAGCTAAGTGGTACGATTCAGAATGATATTTTGAAGGAGTTTATGGTACGCAACACCTATATATATCCACCAGCGCCTTCGATGCGGATTATTGCGGATATTTTCGCTTATACAGCGCAACGAATGCCTAAATTTAACTCGATTTCTATCTCTGGCTACCATATTCAAGAGGCGGGTGGCACGGCAGATATTGAGTTGGCTTATACATTGGCGGATGGTTTGGAGTACATTCGGGCGGGTTTAAAGGTCGGTTTGGACATTGATGAATTTGCACCACGCTTGTCATTTTTTTGGGGTATTGGCATGAATCATTTCATGGAAATCGCCAAAATGCGCGCAGGACGTATGTTGTGGGCTAAAATTGTGAAGCAATTTAATCCAAAAACAACTAAATCCATGATGTTGCGAACGCATTGCCAAACGTCGGGTTGGTCGCTTACTGAACAAGACCCGTTTAATAATGTGGCGCGCACAACGATTGAAGCGATGGCGGCAACGCTCGGTGGTACGCAGTCGCTGCATACAAACGCGCTTGATGAAGCCATAGCTTTGCCAACCGATTTTTCAGCTAAAATTGCAAGGGATACACAGCTTTTTATTCAAAAACAAACGGATATTACAAAGGCTTGTGACCCGTGGGCTGGTTCTTATTATGTTGAATATTTGACTGAAAAAATCGCTGAACGGGCTTGGACATTGATTGAAGAAGTAGAAGAAATGGGCGGCATGGCAAAAGCGATTGAAGCGGGCTTACCAAAATTGCGGATTGAAGAAGCGGCTGCGCGGAAACAAGCACGTATAGATGCGGGAAAGGACTTTATTGTTGGTGTCAATGTATTTAGACATGAAGAGGATTTGCAATTTGACCTTTTAGAAGTGGATAACTCGACTGTGAGGGATTCTCAAATCGCTCGTTTACAAAAAATGAAGACGGAAAGGGGCCCCTCAGTATTTGAAGCCTTAAAACACCTTGAAGAAGTCGCAAGCACAGGCGAAGGCAATTTATTGGAAGCGGCTGTTGACTGCGCTCGAAAACGCGCATCTTTGGGTGAAATTTCAGACGCTATGGAAAAGTCATTTGGGCGTTTCCAAGCCACAACACGTTTAGTATCAGCTATTTACAGTCAAGAGAATCAAATGAATGATGATTTTAAAAAAGCACAGGCTTTAACAGATAAATTTGCAGAACTCGATGGTCGTCGCCCGCGTATTATGATTGCCAAATTGGGGCAAGATGGGCATGACCGAGGCGCAAAAGTGATAGCCACCAGTTTTGCCGATTTAGGTTTTGATGTGGATATTGGCCCACTTTTCCAAACACCTACGGAAGCAGCTCGTCAAGCAGCCGAAAACGATGTGCATATCCTCGGCATTTCAAGCCTTGCGGCGGGGCATAAAACCCTTGTACCTGAAACGATTGCCTCTTTAAAGGCATTGGGACGTGGTGACATTATGGTTGTGGTGGGCGGTGTCATTCCGCCAGCGGACTACACGTATTTATATGAGTGCGGTGTGGCGGGTGTTTTTGGGCCAGGAACAGTTATTCCAAAGGCAGCAGCACAGATTTTAGAACTGATGATTGAGATGATGAAGTAAAAGCGCTACAAACCACCGACAATCATTGTTTGTCTTTTTTGCGTAAAAAAAATCATTATTTTCATTGAAGCCATCGGTTATTCACAGCCTGTTAACAAAGGAAATGACTAAAAAACGCTTAAAAGATAAAATACCGTTGATAAAAGTGCCTAAATAGCGCATTAAAATGCATCAACAAATCTTTTTGCTGTATAAAAAATTTTGAACCTTTAAATTGTTTCGTTTTATGAATGAAATTTCGTTCTTTTGCACCGATTTTTGAGAAAAAGCAAAGAAGAAACAGATAAAAAGATACATAAAACAACCAAAACGCAACCAACTAAGGGGCATTTTCGAAGTCATATCTTCAATTTGATGTTCTTCAAAATCTTATTTTCAAATGTCAATGAACCAGCATTATTTCATAAAAAAGATAGAAACCGCGAGGAAACACGATATATGAGATTCTTCAATTTTTTCACACAAGAGTTAGCCATTGACTTAGGCACTGCCAATACACTCATCATCCAAGATGATCAAATTGTTGTAGATGAGCCTTCCATCGTTGCTATTGACCGCAAATCGGGAAATATCCTTGCTGTCGGTCAAAAAGCCATGCAGATGCATGAGAAAACCCACGAAAATATCAAAACGATTCGCCCATTAAAAGACGGTGTAATCGCCGACTTTCAAGCAGCAGAAAGTATGATTGAGGGTTTTATACGTATGACAGGTGCAAGACGGCGTTTTTTCACACACCTTAAAATGGTGATTTGTATTCCTTCGGGCATTACAGAAGTTGAAAAACGGGCTGTTTTTGAATCTGCCGACCACGTTGATTCAAAAGAAACCTACTTGATTCACGAGCCTATGGCTGCGGCATTGGGTATTGGTTTAGATGTCGAAGAACCGATTGGCAATATGATTATTGACATCGGCGGTGGTACAACTGAAATTGCCGTCATTGCTTTATCGGGTATCGTTTGTGACCAATCTATACGGATTGCGGGCGATGAACTGACTATGGATATTTTGAACTACATGAAACGCCAACACAATATCCTTATCGGAGAACGGACGGCGGAACAAATAAAAATACATGTTGGCTCGGCATTGCCTGAATTGGACAATCCACCAGATGACTATGCCGTTAACGGACGTGACTTAATGACAGGTATTCCAAAACAAATTACGGTTGGATATAGTGAGATTTCTCATGCACTTGACAAATCCATTTCGAAAATCGAAGATGCTGTTTTGAAAGCCCTTGAAAGTACACCACCTGAATTGGCTTCAGATATCTATAAAACAGGTTTATACCTCACGGGAGGCGGTGCTTTACTGAGGGGTCTGGACAAGCGGATTTCAATGAAAACGAAATTACCTGTTTCCGTAGCCAATGACCCTTTGAGAGCGGTTGTTCGTGGTACTGGTATCGCTTTGAAAAATACACATAAGTTTACGTTCCTTATTGACCGTAAACGGGTTTAAATCAAGTATGAAATATGAATAATGAAATATGAAAAAACGGCCTTTTATACTGAGGGGTCTCTTTAAAATTCATATTTCATACTTTTCCAGCCAAATGATTTTTGCGAATGTCATTTGGCTGTTTTTTTTTAAAAAATTTATGCGGGTATGTAAAAAGGAAGCATTTATGTTCAGAAAACTTTTTACATAGCTCCAAAGATTATGACAAAGGCGAATGAATTTCCTGTTTAGATACGGCAACTTTTTACTGTTCTTTTTTCTTGAATTTTCGGCACTTTATATGGTGGCACGATACAACAAGAAACAGAATGAGATTTACCAGAGTTCGGCAAATCTCGTCAGTGGCTATATTTATGAAAATGCCAGTACTGTTAGGAATTACTTCTCCATGCAAGCCGTCGCCGATAGCCTCGCCCGTGAAAATGCGGAACTCCGCACCCAACTTGAGGCATCAAAATATATCGCCGTTCAAGAACGTGGAACAGTTCTCTTCCCCTTGGATACCTCCACAATTCGCCCAGATACAGCGCAAAAGAAAGATGTCATTCAACAATTTAAGTATCTCGCTGCCGAAGTTGTCAGTAATTCTATTGCTCGGAATGACAACTATATGACCATCAATAGAGGCAGCAATATGGGGATTCAAAACGGTATGGCTGTTATCTGTCCTGATGGTATCGTCGGCATTGTGCGCAATGTCACACCCCATTATGCGCAGGTCATGTCCGTTCTGAACAAACGCATCAGTATTTCAGCGATGGTAAAAAGGAATCGGTATTTTGGCTCGCTCGTTTGGGACGGCATCAACCCGCGAATAATGACATTAGACAATATACCCAAACATGCTGATTTGATACGCGGTGACACCATCATAACCAGTGGTTTTTCAGAAGCTTTTCCAGGCGAAATACGCATTGGTCGTGTGGTTGATTTCAAGGTTAAAAACGGTTTTTATTCGATTGATGTTGAATTATGGAACGATTTGTCGAATATTCGTTACGTTTACGTTGTCGAAAATTTAATGCTCTCAGAGTTAAGCCAGTTCAAAAAGTAAAATGAGTAACACCATCATATTGCGGAACATCGTCCGTGCCGTCTTTCTTCTGGCATTACAAGTGCTGGTACTGTCTCAGATCAATTTGGGCGGAAAATCGTTCAGTTATATCTCTATTTTTCTATATCCGCTTTTTTTGATGTTTTTACCTTTGTTAACACCTGTGTGGTTAATGATGCTCATTGGCTTTGTTTATGGCTATATCATTGATGTTTTCCTTAATACAATAGGTATGCACGCGGCAACGTGTGTTTTTATGGCTTTCATCCGTTCAAGTTTGATTCGTTTTTTTGAACCTCAAGGCGGCTATAAAGAACGGTCAAGCCCGACACGCCGTTCCATGGGTTTTATCTGGTTCTTGCGATATGCTTCCATTTTTATGTTCATTCATATATTTTTCTTTTTTTCAGTTGAAGAATTTACGCCTTTCTATTGGCGAAAAATTGTATTTTACTCTATCCCAAGTTATGCCATTTCAATGGTTTTAGTAATGATTTATAGCTTTTTATTAGACCCTACGGAGTAAAATCTTAGATTTTAAAATCCAAAATACCCCCCTCAGTATAAACGATGTTTTTGGGTTTTGACGTTATATCTACTCTATTGAAAAAGGTTTGCCTAATATTATTGTAGCAACAAACTGGTTTTCAATGCTTTAATTTATCCATTATTAACTATCCATTATCCATTAAGTTATAGTTTAGGTATTTTTGAATCAAAGAACATGGCCGTTAAAGATAATAATCAAAAAAGACAATTCATCATTATAGGTGTCTTTCTCTTTTCAGCAATAGTGCTGTTAGGGAGGGCAGCCCAGTTACAGTTGCTGTCTTCTGCCTACCGTTTGCGTGCTGATGCCATTTCCATTGAAAAAAATATTTTGTACCCTTCTCGAGGGGTGATGTATGACCGCAACGGCAACTTGATGGTTTACAATAATGCGATGTATGATTTGATGGCAACTTACAAGCAAGTTGACCCTAAAATGGATACACTAAAATTCTGCCGCTTATTAGATATTGATACACCTACGTTTAAACTCAACCTCGATAAAAACTGGACGACGGGCAAATACCACAAAAGCCTACCTTTTCCTTTCCTAACCATGATAACGCCAGAGCAATACGCTCGGTTTCAAGAGTCCCTCTACGAATTCCCTGGTTTCGAACGTCAAATTCGGAATGTTAGAGGCTATCCGCAGCACAACGCAGGTCATGTCTTAGGTTATTTGAGTGAGGTCAATGAAAAAATATTAAAAGACTCGTCGGGTATTTATGAGCCCGGCGACTATATCGGCACAACAGGTTTAGAGAAATTTTACGAACCTTTACTGAGGGGTAAGAAAGGTGTCGAGTTTATCATGAAAGACAACCTCGGACGACGTGTGGGAGCTTGGAAAGAAGGCAAATTGGACTCTCAAGCCATACAAGGAAAAGATTTGTTGTGTACGATTGACCTCAAATTGCAGGCAATGGGAGAGAAACTAATGGAGCATAAAATTGGCTCTATTGTCGCCATCGAACCCAAAACGGGGGAAATTCTTGCGATGGTCACGTCCCCAACTTTTGACCCAAGTGATATGGTTATCTCTAAAAAACGGGGCGATTTCATCTCTGCCATGTACCGCGATTCGCTCAATCCCCTTTTCGACCGCAGTGTCAGTGCAAAATATCCACCTGGCTCTATTTATAAAACAATCATTGGTGCAATTGCTTTACAAATGGGTGTTTGGGATAAAAATAATGGCGTCGCTTGCAACGGTGGCTACTATTATGATGGTAAACGATTGACTAAATGCCACAATCATACATATGCAGGTAATTTATCACAAGGTATTGAACATTCTTGTAATGCTTATTTCTGTACGGTTTATCGCAATATTGTTGATCGATTTGGTTTTCGAAATGCCCGAATCGGATTAGATTCCTTGAATGAATACCTATACCGCTTTGGTTTAGGTCATCGTCTCGACATTGATTTTCCCGCTGAACGAGCCGGTTTCATCCCAACCCCTAAGTTTTATGACAAGTTGTACAAACGCGATAAGGTTTGGTATTCTACAAACTTCGTTTCTAATGGTATTGGGCAAGGTGAAAATCAATTAACGACGATACAAATGGCGAATATCGCGGCAACCATCGCCAACCGTGGTTGGTTTATCAGTCCCCATTTGGTACGAGGCTATAAAGACACCTCAGACCCCAGAGGCTACCGTGAACTTTTCGAACGTTTTGTCACACGGCGTGAGACAGATATAGTTGCAGCTAATTTTGACCCCGTTGTTAGAGGCATGATTCATGTTATTGAAAGTGGAACGGGTAGTAATGCCCGAGTGCCTGGCATCACAGTTGCTGGTAAAACAGGTACTGTCCAGAATCCGCATGGCGATGACTCATCTGTTTTTATCGGTTTTGCACCCGCCGACAACCCGACAATTGCCGTAGCTGTTTATGTCGAAAATGGCAACTGGGGTAACGACGTAGCTGCACCTATTACAGGCTTAATGATTGAACATTTTTTAAACGGGACTATCTCTCCAAGTAGGGAATATCTGATTACTAAAGTCAATCATACCCGCCTTGCCTACTCTTCTGGTAGAGGTTATTATGTAACTAAAGGGTATTAAGTACTTGATAGTAAATAAACGGGTGTTTTATCTTTTCATAAAAGCATTGATAATCAATTAGTTGCAATTTTAAAATACACGATAACTTACTTTCAACTACTTAAATTGATGTATTGATGTATTGTTCTATTGTTGTATTGTTAAAATGGCTGTATGGAAGGAAATCCATACAGCCATTTTAACAATACAAACAATACATCAATTTACTTCACAAACTCTAAACTACGTTTGACAAATGCCGTCAAATCTGCACCTGTTAATAAGCCTTGGCTTACCCGCGCAAGGTCATATAAATAATGTGCAAAAGAGCTTTGTCTGTCTGAGTCATTGATAGTCAATAACTTATCCGTTACAAGCGGATGATTAGTATTGATAACAATAGATTTTGAATCAGGCATACCACCAAAATCCATGGCTGAAAACTGACGCATTTCGTTCATACGTCGCGCAAATTCGTTCCTTGTAATTTGTACAGGCGCATCCTCTGGCGTTAAAGCTTTTAAGACAACCGTTGTGTGAAAATTATCTTCACCTACAAACCCATCAAAAATAGATTTCACTGTTGCTTGTTGGTCTTCAGTCAAAACCGACTCGGTCTTAATGTCTTTCGGAACAATATTATCCGCAGTATCAGAGTCCACTCGAACAAAAGTGATTTTTTCGCCTTTATATTCCAAATGCTGCATGAAATGGTTGTCAATCACAATATCCATTTCTAAAACATCGTAACCCCGTGCTTTTGCCGCCTGTATTTGAGCATCATGTGCATCTAAATTATTAGAATAAATATACACAATGCGGTCTTTGTTGTCCGTTTGCAAAGGTTTTACTTTTTCACGATATTCTTCAAGTGTGAAAAGGGCCCCCTCAGTATTTTTGAGCAAAACGAACTCACGGGCTTTATCATCAAATTTTTCGTCCGACAACATACCGTATTTTACAAAAACACTGATGTCTTTCCATTTCAAATCATACTCTGCACGGTCTTTACGGAACAATTCGCTGAGTTTATCCGCTACTTTCTTCGTAATATATTGCGTAATTTTTTTCACCTCACGGTCACTCTGCAAATAACTGCGTGACACGTTCAAAGGAATATCAGGAGAGTCAATGACACCATGCAACAAGGTTAAAAACTCCGGCAAAATCTGCTTCACATCATCGGTTACAAACACTTGATTGCTATACAATTGCACCTTATTTTTTTGTGCTTCAAGCGCATTTGCAATTTTTGGAAAATAGAGAATACCCGTCAAATTGAAAGGATAGTCAATATTCAAATGAATCCAAAAAAGCGGCGGTACACTGAGGGGGTATATTTCGTTGTAAAAATCACGATATTGGTCTTCTGTCAATTCAGAAGGTGATTTTTTCCAAATTGGCGATGTGTTGTTGACAATATTAGGCACATCTTTTTCTTTTTTTGCACCTTCTGGCTTCTCCTTTTTAGTCCCAAATTGAATTTCTATGGGCAAAAACTTACAGTATTTCTCCAATAAACCTTCGATTTTGTAATCATCGAGGTAGTCTTTTTCATCATCAGCCGTAATGTGCAAAATGACATCTGTGCCACGTGTTGTTTTATCGACTTCTTCAATTGTGTACTGAGGGGTGCCATCACACGTCCAGCGAACGCCTGTTGAACCTTCTTTGTACGATTTTGAAACGACCTCAACTTTCGCTGCCACCATAAAAGCGGAGTAAAAACCGAGACCAAAATGCCCAATAATATTGCCTTCTTGATATTTTTCCAAAAACTCCGCAGCACTCGAAAAAGCGACTTCTGAAAGGTAGCGTAGCGCCTCATCAGCCGTCAAGCCAATGCCTTTGTCTCTAATCGTTAATGTTTTGGCTTTTTTATCAAGAATGATTTCTATACGTGTGTCGCCAATTTCACCTGCTACGTCTCCTCTTTTTGAAAGCGTCTGCAATTTTGTCGTGGCATCAACCGCATTTGACACCAATTCGCGAAGGAAAATCTCTTGGTCGCTGTATAGGAATTTTTTAATAATGGGGAAGATATTCTCTGTTTGGACTGAAATATTGCCTGTTACCATACTGAATTTAGTTTGTTATAGATTGAAAATAGGAATTTTTGATATTAAGCATTTTTGAGAAATGCGTGTATGATATGTTTGCTTTCAAATGCGATGCCATGACCTTTTAACTGACAAAATGACAGTAGCATGGACTTTCAGTCCGTAAACGTAACACGAACTCAAGTCCGTGCTACTGTACAATATTTCATGCAAAAAAAATGAGTCAATCCATGTAAGGACGACTCATGTTTATCAAAAAGATAATAATATTTTTACAGTGCCGCAGCCGCCATAAACGTTTTACGTTCAAGTTTTGGAACAACACCTTTTAAGGATTCAAAACGATAGCCTTTTGCTGCAAAGTGCTCTAAAACACGTGGCAAAGCATACTCTAAGCGGTCAAAAGCCTTCAAACTGTCGTGAAAAACGACGATAGAACCACGTTTTGCGCTCAAAATGACGTTTTCAAAAACAGCTTCTTTTGACAAGTCGGTGTCAAAATCACCACTCAAAACATCCCACATAACGATGCGATAATGTCTTGTCAAAAACTGTGTTTGGCTCGGCGTTAAACGTCCATAAGGTGGACGGAAAAGCCCTGAATTGACCAAATGCGCACAATGACGGACATTGTGAAAAAACGGGATATTATCGGTATTCCAACCACTCAAATGGTTGAACGTGTGGTTGCCAACTTGATGCCCTTCTGCCAATACTTGTTGAAATACTGAGGGGTGCTTGCCGACGTTGTCACCCACGCAAAAAAAGGTCGCTTTGGCGTTGTATTGTGCTAATTGCTCCAAAACCCAAGGCGTAACCTCTGGTATTGGACCATCATCGAAAGTGAGATAAATGACTTTTTCTTCCGTTTTTATGTTCCATGTAAAGTTGGGAAATAGGCTTTCAAGGAATCGCGGCGTTTTGATAAGATACATAATTTGTTGATTTTAAGGCTTTTACGAGAATATAATTTGTAAAAAATTGATTATTATTGTAAATTCGTTATTTTAAAAATTCTGATATTAGGTTCAATATTACAAACAAAAAAAAACGCTTAGTGTTTCTTGAAAACTAAGGTATTTGAATAATATAATTTTGTTAGCCGTTTCAAATAGAGGTGTGAATTGAGTTCGTGGAGGATGCTTCGTTTCGATTAATACTAAATCAACGTTTCGTTATTGGGTCGTGCTGCCTTGTTTTTGTTTTTTTCAAAAATAAATTTGCAATTAATACGCCATT
>JANLQI010000336.1:0-16533 GCA_031367705.1 Saprospiraceae bacterium
TATTAAAATCAACTAAAATAAAAGAAATTCTTATTGAACAAGGAGACTCTCTTGAAGATTCTCAAATAGGTGTCAACTATCATAATATTGCCGTGGTGTATCGTTATTTAGGGAAATACGATTTGTGTGTTGAATTTTTCAAAAAAGCAATAGATACCTATGAACAACACAAAGAACCCTATCTTTTAGGTTTGGCAGCTTCATATACTCACTTGGGCAGTGCATACAGGCACATTAAAGATTATGAAAAAAGCCTTGAATATCATTTTTTATCCCTCAAAATCTACGAAGAGAATGTCGGACTTGACCACTTCGACGTAGCAACGGTCTATAACAACATCGCTTATACGTTTTCAGAAATTAACGAACCCGACAAAAATTTAGATTACACACAAAGGGCGGTTAAAATATATGAACAACATTTAGAGCCAACGCACCCTTATTTACTCATTTCTTATAGCAACTTAGCCCTTGCCTTTTTTGAAAACGACAATTTTAATGAAGCTAAATTTTATATTGAACATGTTGTTGAAGTCAGGAAAAAGACGCTTGCCGAAGATGATGTGGATTTGACTAATGTGCTGCACTGGCAAAAGCAAATTTATCAAGCATTAAATTCCGTAAATGAAAAATAAAAAAGTAATCGTTACTGGAAGTAATAATAATGTTTTTGTAGCAAATGAGAATTCTCTTTTTGTTATCAATGCGAATGAAATAACGAAGGACGTTTTGGCATTATTAGACCCAAAACAAGCTAAAATCTTTGAAGGTTTAGGACTTATAGGTGATGAAATTTCAACCTTTTACCTACACGGGGTTGAAATCTATAAGAATATCAGTCTTTCAACAAAAGGCTATTTGTTAGCCCATTTTGCAAGGGAAATTGACGGTAGTTTAAAAGATATTTTCTTTGTACGGGAGGAAAAAATCAAATGTTCAGTTTGCGGTGTTGAGCAACAAGACGAAAATGAACCGTTAATAGGTATCTTTAAATTTTTAAATATCGAAAAAGAATCAGATTTCGCCCAAGAATGGGTGAAAATAGCTAAAAACCTTTTAGAACACTCTAAAAGGCAAGGAGCTTACTCCCAACATCGAAAACCCGAAGAAGCACAACAACTATGGGATGCTTATGAGGGCATTTTATATACCTTAGTTGGTAATCATTTTGCTTTGACAGAACGCGTGAAAAATCTGTTGCAAAATCAGATACCTACTCTTGAAATGCTCAATACGCTGCCAAATTTGTTCAAAAATGATAAATTGAAGTTCGTTTTTTATGTAAATCTCAAATCATTATATTGGTTAAAACCACTCTATGACAACAACTTCTTTGAGATAACAAATCTTTTGAGCGAATACGCTACACCTAAAAAAGAAGGTTATGTCACGATTCCTGCATGGTATGAAGGGCGATATATAGAGTTTGTTTCTATCGAAAATGCTAAAAATTTTGATGAACAAATTTCGGATTGTTTGATAAAAGTAGTTGATGGTTTTATTGAATCAAAAGCAAAAATTGGAATTTTGAATAGAAATGCAGACTCGTCTATCAGTACCACTATCCTATACTTGCCTGCCGACAAAATTACGGATAAACATATTGAATTTGTATTTTATGTTATCCAAAATGACACGTCTTATTTTTCACATAAATTAATTGAGGAAGGGTTTTCCAATTTCATTCGACAGAAGGCGACAAACATTATTCTTAAAGTTTTAAAATTGATGTTTACGCTTAAAAAGCAAGAAAAAGATTCTTATCCTGATTATCGTTTACCTATTTATGAATATTGGCTGTTTAGGAAATTCAAAGAGATTATACCCGAATTAGCTCAATTATCAGGTATTGAGGCTGTTTTTCTTTTTGAAAATATATTTTTGTCATTCAATAAACAGGAGCAAAATATGTTTTCGACTTTTTATGTTGAGAATGTAGATTTTTCAGATAAAGACCCATATACAAAGAAGTCTCTTTACGCGCTTGTAAACACGACTACACAATTTCTTCTTTGTACGAATGAAAATCTTGAAAACATCATTGAAAGGTGGCTTAATGGTAAGGTTTTTATTTTGCGACGAATCGCTCTTTATGTAATTTCAAAGAAATATGACCAATATAGAAATGTTTTTTGGGCTAAAAAACAGAATTTGTTTAATCAATACGAATTGAATATTGAAATAGCTCAACTGATAAGAACGAATTGGCGTGAATTTTCGGATAAAGAAATCAAGAAAATGGTCAAGTGGATAGAGCAAATTAAGAAAACATCAAGTTTTTCAAATGAATCAGAAGAAGAAAGAATTAAATACAATGCCTATGAAATTCGGAGACGATTACTACTATTAAAAGAAACGAATAATGAATTAGTATTACAGAAAATAGCGGAGTATGAAGAAATCGAAAATTCGCCAGTTAAAGCTGATGAAAGTTTTAAACCATTAAAAGTGAGTATTACAAGAGGTATCGCACACCCTAAAAGTGCTGAAAATATTGAAGAAAAAACGATTGATGAATTAGTAGAGTATGTCAAAAATTTTGATGAACAAGATAAGTGGGAGCGTAAAATCAATTATGAAGGATTGGGAGAAGCCTTGAAAAGCCTTTTTTTACAAAAGCCTGATAAATACTTTCCACACATATCTCGTTTTCAAAACCTTGATGCAGTCTTAGTGTACCAAATCGCAAGTGTAGTTAGCAAATTAGTAGAATCGGGTAAATTCAAATATTGGAATGAGTTTTTAGAATTCTACAAAAAGGCTATTTCAACTGAACAACTTTGGCAACATCCGTGGGTTAATACGGTTGTCAACACTTTTGGGTGGCTCATAAAGCACAACGTAAGAAGAGACGATGACAGAATTCCAATGACCATTTTACCTGCGATTAAAAACATTTTACTTCTTTTACTAAAAAAAGTAGATAAGCAAAATAGGACTTATGACGACCTTCCCATGATGGTCTCAAATAACCCCCAATGCGTAATTTTAGCATCATTATTAGAGTGTGAAGTTCAAATGAGCATTACACAATTTGAAAATGAAGACGTGAAATGGGAAGAAGATATAAAAAAGCTTTTTACGAATATACTGAAAGAGACCCCCTCAGTACAACTTTATGCTGTCATAGGTGTCTATTTACCTCAACTCAATTATTTGGATAAAGCTTGGGTGAAAGGGAATGTTGATTTGATTTTACCTGAAAACAATGAATATTGGGAAGCGTGTTTTAGTATGTATCTGATTTACCAAAATCAAGTTTATTTTGGACTTTATAATTTATTGAAAGAAAAAGGGCATTATAAAAAAGCTTTGAATTCGGATAACTTAAAATCAGAAGTAAGAAAAAGATTAATTGGGCATATTTGTTTAGAATTTGATGAAAGTCCTCAAAATCTTGATGATGAAGATAGTTTAATGCGGTTCTTATTAGAACAACAAAATGTAAATAATCTTACAGAAGTTATAGATACATTTTGGAAATGGGGGCATAAATCGAAACAAGATGAAACCTGTGTCAAAAAACTTTGGAAGCGACTTTTACAAATATGTCAAAAGAATATTGAACAGGATGATTTTAAAAAATTAGCTGGTAGATTATGTCATTGGATTCCTCTTTTAGAAAAAATTGGAAACAAGTCTTTTGAGCGTATTAAATTTTCATTGGTACATATCGAAAGTACGATGTTCTTGTTTGAAGATTTACTTTGCCATATAGAGAAAACACCTAAAAAAGTAGGGGATTTATTATTAGAATATGCTAAATTCCAATCATCTTCTACTTGGCAATATACACCCGATGAATTGAAATCAATTACTGAATATCTGTATGAAAATGACCATAAAGATTTGGCTAACACTATTTGTGATGTTTTTGGAAAATTAGGTTATGAATTAGGGGATATATACGCGAAATTCAACAACTTTCAATAAATCATTCTAACAATTGTTGTTTATACGAATCTTGTACCACACTATATTAACTCCCCAAAATCGTAATAAAATTATTAGTTACGCCTTGAATTTGAGTAATACGGTTCTCTTTATCCGCATTTTTGTCAAAAGAAACAATATCTAAAATACGTTCTCCTTTGCTTGTATTCATGTCTATTCCAGATACCATTCACTATAAAGGCAAGAAAATAACTCATTGTTTAGAGTTTAATTTCCGATGTATTTCCTAAGTGGAAATTGCCACCCGCTTTTATCGTGCCGCTATTTCACTGATTTTAGAGAACCTATTTTATAGCTTAATTAAACGTTTCGTTATACGTTTTTCTTCACAAGAGATGTCCAATAGATATAACCCTTTTGAAAGATGCTGTGGCGGCGTTAAAGTCGCATTATTTTGTACATTTTTCTCCGTAAAAACAAGTTGACCAATAGCATTAAAGAGCTGTATATTGAAGCCCTGTTCTGAACCATTGCTATGAATGGTAAAAGATGTAATAAATGGATTAGGTGATGCTTGAACGTCTAAACCGTTGGATACTGAGGGGTCTTGAATTGTAGTGCGTGTGTTGAAACGCCAAACTTTAGTCGTTCCATTCGTCATTTTTGTTATCAATTTATTGGGTAAACCGTCTAATTGGCTCACTTGAAAATGATACGCATTTGGAATTGTGGCTAATTCATCGCCATTTTCTTTTGTAATACGAACATTGTAATTTGTACTTCTCTGTTCACTCCATATTACTTCCAAAAAGCTGTCTGGGTTCACAATTGAATCACAAATAAGCGGTAAAATCCAATAGTTAACACCAAAATTAGCAGTCGGTAGCAATGGAACAGATTTCCAAGCACGATGAAGTGTATCAGACAGTTTTATACCATTGCCTTCAAAAGTTGTATATTTTACACCGAATTGTTTTAGTAATATACGTCCAATATAAGTTAAATTCACGGTCGTTTCTTTTATCATTTGAGGCAGACTAAAAACTTCACTTTTTACTGTTGTACTACTGCCTGTTCCTTGATAAAGAAAAATGAGTTTATCAGGATAACCTACTTTTCGGTCAAGTATTAAGTGGCTGTTTGAATTTGCATACGCTATTTTTGTGTTAATATCTTTTTCGCTTACGATTTTAACTAAGTTCCAACCGTTTGCGTGCCAATATGTGAACATACATTCTACTAAGGTATCCGCATTAAAAGTTTTGTCGTCTGCAAAAAAGATAGGGTCAGGACAATTTAATTCGTTTCTTATGTTATGAATTTTTATAATTTTCCCTCTCCATAGGGTATAATCAGGATTGTAAATTTCAAGTAAGTTGGCTGCTCTATTTTTAAAATAAAATTTTTCTCCTGCATAACTGAATTTTTGCCGTCGCATATCACTGGCATTGATAAAAGTGGTATCTAAAACCATACTTGGTAAACTATAAATTGAAGTCTTGAAATTAGAACCGTCCTGATAGTATTGTCCTTGTTCAACAAATAGTTTGGTTGGGCTTCCCGCTAATTCATTTACAGTCAATAAATTAGCACCTTCTGGAAAAGCATAAACCAATTGATTATGCTCGTTTATTATCTTAATACGTTTTCCTGTTGAATCGCTAAACCGCCAAACAAACTCAAGTAAATTATCAGTATTGAAAAGTGTTTCCGAGACAGGCATATTCATATCAACAAGAGATACCGTTTTATTGGCTTCTGATGGATAACTAACTGTCTTCCAAGGTGTATGATTAGTATCAAACAAATGTATTTGTCGCGCTGAATCATCAGCGTAATACCATACCTCGCCAGCCAATGGCAGTTTCAATCTTTGCAGATTTTTAGTAGGATAAGTCGCTTCATCGGTAATTTGAGCAAATACAGAGGCGTAAGTTAGTGAAAACAAAAAGAGGAATGTCTGTTTTAAGTATCGTTTTGGCATGTATCAAAATTGTTTTAGATGATTTTAATTTCACAAATATAAAACAGTTCTAAAACTTCAAAATGATAAATGAATAAAAGTAAAAAAAAATATGTTCCCTCTATCAAATTGACTTTTGTTAAGGCTCAAAGCCCTCCAAATCCATTATTCCGCGCAATTGCCACTAAAGGCGACAACACATTCCGAAAAGTCGCATAATTAGGTTCTTCAAAACTATGAAAATCGAGATTAGGAAAAATAGTCAAGTAATCTTCAAGAAACTTGTTTTTAGTATTTGAATGAACGACAATTTTATAGGCTTTTAATTGAAGGTCGAAAAACGCATCGAAGTATTGGTTGAGTTCGGGTATTTTATTACTTTTTTTAATGTTAAATGAAGGGTCAGCAGGTACTAAATTCCATATCAAATCATGCGAAACAAAGGAATGGGGAATAAAATGGTCAAGCGCATACGTGCCAATACTGAGGGGTGTATGCGTATAAATGCAATTGATTGTACTGAGTTGTTTCAAAGCAATATTCCAAAATTCGCTTTTTTGTTTCGTCAACTGATTGCGTTTGTCGTTTGGATTAAAATTTAATTTCTCCGTTATGGCGGGTGTATTCGGGTTTTTGCTTTGCAAATAAAGGGATAAATTCCAACGGCAAAAGTCTTTCAAAATGCCACTGTGCTGAAATATGTAATCAAACCAATCCTCGTCCATTTCGATATAAGTATCAAAAATAGCATAAGGACATTGATTGTCAAAAGATTGAGACGCTGAAACAAATTCTTTAATCGTTTTGCCACTACCTACCCACGGGCTTAAAAAGTAGTAAGGCACATTTTTTCCCAATTTCTCTAATTCACGGATTGTTGCATTTTGGATTTCATGTGATGTAAGCTTTGAAACAATTTTTTCAATTTCTTCTTTTTGGTCTATCCCCTCAGTATCTCGAATCTTTTCAACAATTTCAAATAAAGAATCTTGTTTACCAAGCGATAATTTGAAATAATTGACAGAATACCAAGCATTTGCCACCATCGACGCATACAATTCACGCCGCGAAACTCTTTTTTGACCGTGTTCAATAGACTGAATAAGCGATAAAAACCAATAAAATTTATAAGAAGCCGACGTGTTAGCAAAGCAACCCGCAAGTTTATCTATTGGTAAATGAAAGGAAATGGGTAAATACATTTTGAGTTGTTTTTTCTTAGCTCAAATGTATTGAAATTTAAAGAATTTGTATTTATTTTTATTTAAAAAAACGCAATTCTATTTAGGTACTAAGTAAAGCGTCTTCCTCCTCTCCAAGATTGCCTACTTTTGATAAATCTATTGTAATTTGATTGCTGCTGTTGACGTATCGCTTTCAACCGTTCTGATTCGTATTCCATTATCTCATTGATAAAAGATAACCAGTCGCCATTAGTAACAATAATTAGAAAATCCGTATGTGTTATCTCAACTACAACAGAATATCTTCCAAATTTTATAGGAAACAAGCAGTAAAGATTATTTCTAATATCGTTTGGATTGTTAATTTCTTCACTACCTCGGAAGTCAAAGATTACAGGTTTTGAACTTTTAAGCCATGCAGAAGGAAAACATTCTTCTGCATCAACATGGAAAATTTTAGGTGATTCAGTTTCCTGAAAAT
The DNA here is from genome assembly GCA_031367705.1 of Saprospiraceae bacterium. Classification (GTDB taxonomy): domain Bacteria; phylum Bacteroidota; class Bacteroidia; order Chitinophagales; family Saprospiraceae; genus JAAFJT01. The sequence goes on from JANLQI010000336.1 coordinate 7,523, forward strand.
TATTTTTTGCTTTGAGGAAACGAGGATAATCTCTTTTTAACCGAGTACAATCAACGACCCAAACCATGTTCTTATAAAAAATTTCTCGACTAATGCGTTCTTGTGGGTCAATATGTGAATGTTGAAACTCAATCACAAGATTATCAATGGTGAGAATATCTCCGATGTGTTTTTCATTTGTGCGCTCATCAAACCTAATATTTTCTTGCCAGTCATCAGGGAAATTATTTTTCCAAGAACGGTGCCACTCAGTTTCAGGTTCCCACCAAGAATCACAAACTCGGGCTTCTTTATGTGACCAATGATTTATTCTGGATTCACCGCATTTGGCGGTTAACTCTGAACCACAACATGGACAGACTCCTTTGAGACCTTTTGAGGCTTCGGTTTTATCACCATTAACTATTGCGAATTTCATTTGTGGATGTTTTAATTGATAAAATTTTTATCAGGGTCATTGACAAATTCAGCCAATTCTTGCAAAAAATAGAGTTGTACTGAGGGGGTGTTTTTAGCGGCAAATTCTAAATATTTCCCAAACTCATCGGCAACGATGACGCAACAAGTAGCTGTAATATATCTTGTTCATCCGTCAAACCAAAACACCGTAGCCAATACCTTACGGCATTAACCATATTGCGCCCGATTCCGAGTGAAACAACGGCATTATCGTTGAATTGACCGCCGTTAAGCACAAAATCATACCCTTTTTTTAACCAGTAACTTCGACAATGAAAACTGTCGTGACCCGTAAAACTCAATTTCTCTTTTTGGGACATTTGCTTTTGGTTAATTTAACTTGAACTCTTACAGAGGTATCGGTTATTCGACATAAAATGTTTGTGTTTTACGATGTTTTTACGGTCTTTTCATTTACTTTAAATAGCACTATAATTTGTGTAGAGAAAACCTTTTCAGTATTTCTATTGACCATTTATAAAATTTCTATTGACCAAAGTGTGTTTATTTCACATTTTTAGGGAAATAGAATATATTTTCAAATGATTGATTATCAATAGAGTATGTTGTTGTTTTAACTTAACATTGATTTCTATTTACCATTTTTGAGAACTTTTATAGAAAAAAGGCGATTTATTTCACACTTTTTGGGAAATAGAATATTTGCGCCAACGATAACCGCCTGTTGTCTCAAAAATACCTTTTTCAGTCATGTCATATAAATTATTTTGGACTTTTTTTAAAGGTATTTCTAAGCCAATACGTTGGTGAATCTCACTAATGGAACTATCAGGATAAGTTAATATATCTTGATAAATGAGTTCACGTAATCTATGAGCTTCAATTTTTTTGAGACTCGTTTGACCCTTAAACTTCGCTTTCTGCAATAATTTAGGGTTGATGAAATATTCAACACCTTTTGTCCGTCCAATTGATTGAACAATTTCTAAATCTAAAAGCCTTCCAAGCCAATCCCTTATGCCATTTTGGTTAGACAAATTCAATATTTCAGAAAACTCAAGTGCCGAAAGTGTTACGTGTTGAGCGATTAAACCCAAACAAATCAATTCTTTTTGTCGCAGTTGATATTCATCGTTAATCGTGTTAATGAGTGAAATGACTTCGTTTTTGATAATTCTTTTCTTCACAACAACCGTCACCCTATCGTCGCCTTCACTTGGAATCGGGATTTGCTTGCCATCACGTAATAAAACTTCGTACATTTTGTCATATCCAGAGCCTTCTCGTTCCATCAGTTTCAAATCATAAAAGACTTTTGCTAAATGTTCATTCCGTCTGATTGTCTTATGCAAAATATTTTTAGGTGTGATGCCCATCGGCAAAAGACCAGGGTTGTGTACTTCAAGACGGTCAGTAAACAGGTTGATAAACACATCGCCGCGTGTCGTATATGGACGGTGTACGAGTGCGTTTGCAATTAACTCACGAATGACTTCTTCTTCGTAATTGGGAATAAATTTTCTAAAAATACCATCGGACACTTCAACCCCTTCTTTCCAATCGGGTATTTGAGTCCAAACAGCTTCTATCATTTCTTTTGGATTGAGCGAATAGTCATCCCAAACCAATTTATTGACACGGTTTTGCGCTTCATCGTATTTGAAAAACTGAATGACAGGTGCGTATAGAAGTTTGGCGCGGTCAGTCCGTTTACCGACCCACAAAATGCCCAAATTCGTTAAGTAATCTCCTTCAGCCATGAGATAATAATCCAAAAGTTCATCGGCGGTTTTATTCTTTACGAATGTCGTCACTCGGTCAGAAGCACGAATATCCGATATGAAAATTGCCATTTTGTCTGCATCGAAATCAGGGCGTTTCACAGACTTGACGCTTTTGGTTTCCCAAATAAAGGCGGGTTTGTCAGTCATCAAACGTATTAAATCTTCGGGAAGAACGGGTTTACATTCATCTGATATGCGATAAAAATACTTGCCATCCGTTGTCGAAGCAATCGTACTACCACTTTGCAGAATTTTCAAAGCTATGTATTGACCACCATTTGAAGCCGTTTCTATTGTAGGTATCGTACCGACATTAATCGTCAATTCAGAGATTCGTTTACTGATTCGATATGGCAGTTCTGCTTCAATCTGCTGTTCGAGAGGTGGTAAATCGGCATCATCTTCGATACCAATGTGTATTGTGCCGCCTCGTGCATTTGCAAAACACACGCAATCCTTCGCCAATTCCGTCCAATTTGCCCCCTTCCCTAAGACCAATCGCAACGATTTTTTCTCTATTTTTTGTCCTTCTTGCATTTTCTATTTTTAAGTTTTACAATAGTATTACAGATGTTTTACAATAGTATTACAGGTGTTTTGCAGACTTTTGACAGATGTTTCACAAAAGTAACGCATCGTTCATCTTGTCAATCTCATCATCATCAAAATCTTTTAGATAAATTTCAGTTGTTTTAAGATTTGTATGTCCTAACGCTTGACTGATTTTAGAATAATTTGCACCGCCTTTTTTCAAAACTGTTGCGTAGGTATGTCGCGCAACGTATGTACTGAGGGGGGTATCAATGTCAAGCATTTTAGCAATCTCCTTTAAATGTTTATTAATCTGCCCCATTATCTTATGATTACGGTTCGCTATTTGTGTTTGTGTGACGTGAACATTTTTATCCAAAATTGGGAAAATATAGTTCTCTTTGTCGTCACCAGTTAGCGGTTGAAATTCATTCAAAATATTTTTGATGCTTTCACTTAATCCAACGTTAATGAGTTGTTTCGTTTTGCTCCGAATATAGTAAACCCTATCATTGGTAATGTTTTTCCATCGGAGCAAAGCCACGTCCTTGATATTGATACCCTGTGCAAAGTATATGAATGAAAAGATTTGTTGTGCGAATCGTAGCCGTGAATCAGAGGGTAACGCCAACTCTATGATTCGTTTCATCTCGTCTTTCGATATAGCCCTTTTTTGGGTCTGCATCTTGAATTTGGAGAGCTTATAATCAGCGAAGGGATAAACATCTTTTTTAACGATTTTTTCAGAAATGGCTTTATTGAACAACGCTCTAAATGTACGAAAATAGAAAGACATGGACGTATCTTTCAATCCTTGTCCTCTCAACCACGTCTCGTATTTGTTGAGCCAACGGACATCAATATCTGAAAACAGCAAATCTTTCTTGCCATGAAACTTTATCAAGCTGTTCTTTGTGTCCTTATAGACATTGGCGTTGCGTTCTTGGTTAGCTACCTTCATGGCTTCTATTTGTTCATCAAAATATGTCCAAATAGTAGTAGGTTTAAATATTTCACCTTCAACAGCATTTGAAAGTGTACTTGAAGTATATTCTTTGCCGTTTGCGTTTAATTCAATAATTTTGTCATCGTATTCTTTTTCCTTGTTTGAGATAATACCTTTTATCAGGGCATAATTGGGGTGATTGCGTTTCGGCTTTTGAGACTTCATATCCCAAAAGTCAGCAGAGCAACTGACTCCTAATGAGATGTGTTTACGCTTACCATGCTTAGAGATGCGTAAAACAATTGGATGTTCTCCATTTGCCAACGTTTTACTCTTGAATAAGATAACTGAAATCGAAGCGTTTTTACTTTTACTCATAATTATTTGAATTTACGGTTTGCGTTATGGTTTGCGCAAAGGTGCAAAATTAAAATAACAAGAGCAAAAGTATTTTACTGTAAAATTCTAAATATCAATGATTTATAAAATAATAATAAGTTAAAGTAATTTAAAAAACATCAATTTTAACGTCTGGGGGGCGAGGGGTCACAAGTTCAAATCTTGTTATCCCTACTCTGAAACGACAGAAGCCTTTGATAATCAATTGATTATCAAAGGCTTCTGTCGTTTCGGGTCGTATTTCGGTCGTTTTTACTTTTTTCAGGTAAATCAAAGCGTTTGAAAACCGTTATTTCGTGCAATGGTAACAACGGTTGAAGAACCGTATAAATGCAATTGAGAGTGCCACTTACTTGATAGAACAAGTTAACCAATTTAAAAAAAATCTAAATAACCCGATAATTAACAAAAAATTAAAACGATTTTTGTCCTCTCATAGTTAACTTATAGTTTTGTCAATCTTTTGATAACGGCACACATTCGACGAAAACGATACATTTACTAAACAAGTTTTTTCTATTTCATCCAAATTCTAACAACTTATGGCTTGGTTAACGAATTACATAACATCCTCCATCGGTCGAAAACTCACAATGAGCTTGACGGGGCTGTTCCTGATTTTGTTCCTTGTCGTCCATCTGCTCGGCAATTTCCAGCTTTTGCACGACGACGAGGGCGAGGCGTTCAATAAATACACCTATTTTATGACGCATTTTCCACTCATCAAGATGATTTCGTACGGTCTGTACTTCTTTATCATCGTTCACACCGTTCAAGGTTTGATGTTGGCATTAGCCAATCGCAAAGCAAAAGGTCAGACTTATGCGGTGAGTACACGCCCTCCCGGTGTGACGTGGGCTTCGGGCAATATGGCTTTGCTCGGCACTTTGATTTTGGCGTTTCTCATCATTCACATGGCGCAGTTTTGGGGTCAAATGCACTTTGGCGACATGGCGACAAAGGCATACAAGGATTTTGCAGAAGGCGAACCCATTAAGGATTTGTACAGCCTTGTCTCTGAAACCTTCCAAAATCCACTGATGATTGCCTTTTATGTGATTGGACAAATCGTTTTGGCGTTCCACTTGTGGCATGGGTTTCAATCGGCTTTCCAAACTTTGGGCGTTAATCATCCGAAATATTCGCCTTTCATTCATTTAGTTGGAAAAGCGTATGCGATTCTTGTACCTTTTGGATTTGCGATTATTCCGATTATTTTTTACTTAAATCATTAAGTTTTAGATTTACTAAATTTTAAAAATTTAGTAAATCTAACTTCGCACTTTCAAAGTACCCCCCTCAGTAAAAAGACATTTTTTTTCATTTTTAAATAAAAATTTCGACAATGGCAATCAAAACAATTGATGTACATGGTCTCAAAATAAAAGAAAGCGACCACGTATTGGATTCAAAAATCCCTGCGGGCGCAATTGGTGACAAATGGACAGATTATAAAGGTCATGTGCCACTCGTTTCCCCTGCGAATAAAATGCGGATTGACATTATTGTCGTCGGTTCGGGTTTGGCAGGTGCTTCGGCAGCCGCTTCTTTGGGCGAAATGGGCTACAATGTTAAAGTATTTACGTTCCACGATTCACCACGTCGTGCGCACTCGATTGCGGCACAAGGTGGTATCAATGCAGCAAAAAACTACCGCAACGACGGTGACTCTGTTTATCGCCTTTTTTACGATACCGTAAAAGGGGGTGACTACCGCGCCCGTGAAGGCAATGTGCATCGTTTGGCAGAAGTTTCGACAGATATTATTGACCAATGCGTGGCGCAAGGTGTGCCTTTTGCACGTGAATATTCGGGTATGCTCGACAACCGTTCTTTCGGTGGAGTGCAAGTCTCTCGGACGTTTTATGCACGTGGTCAAACAGGACAACAACTTTTGATTGGCGCATATCAAGCATTGAGCCGCCAAATCAAAGCAGGTTCTTGCACGATGTACAACCGCCACGAAATGCTTGATGTTGTCAAAGTTGATGGCAAAGCACGGGGTATCATTGCACGCAACTTGTTAACAGGTGAATTAGAGCGTTTTTCTGCCCATGCTGTCGTTTTGGCAACAGGTGGTTATGGCAACGTTTTTTATCTTTCGACCAATGCGATGATGTGTAATGTCACAGCTGCTTGGCGAGCGCATCGTCGTGGTGCTTTCTTCGGCAATCCATGTTTTACACAAATTCACCCGACTTGTATCCCTGTTTCAGGCGAATATCAATCAAAATTGACTTTAATGTCTGAATCTTTGCGGAATGACGGACGTATTTGGGTGCCAAAACGCAAAGAAGATTGCGGCAAACACCCTAACGACATTCCGACCGAAGACCGTGACTATTATTTGGAGCGCATCTATCCCGCTTTCGGCAACCTCGTCCCTCGTGACGTAGCGTCTCGGGCGGCTAAATATGTGTGCGACGAAGGACGTGGCGTTGGCAAATCAGGTTTAGGTGTTTATCTCGATTTCAGAACAGCGATTGAACGTTTGGGCGAGGACAAAGTACGTGAGCGTTATGGCAACTTATTCGATATGTATGCCAAAATCACAGACGAAAACCCTTACAAACAACCGATGCGTATTTATCCTGCTGTCCATTACACTATGGGTGGATTATGGGTGGATTATGAACTTCAAACGTCAGTACCAGGCTTGTTTGCGATGGGCGAATGTAATTTCAGCGACCACGGTGCAAACCGTTTGGGTGCTTCGGCTTTGATGCAAGGTTTGGCGGACGGTTACTTCGTTTTGCCTTACACTATTGGTAATTTCTTATCAAAAGACATCAGAACGGGCAAAATTGCTATGGATACACCTGAATTTGATGAAGCCGAAAAAAGTGTTGATGACCGCATCAAACAACTTTTGGGCATCAAAGGCAACCAATCTGTTGAAAGTTTCCACCGTCGTTTGGGTAAAATCATGTGGGAATATTGCGGCATGGCACGTAACGCCGAAGGCTTGACAAAAGCCATTGGTCTGATAGCTGATTTGCGTGCTGAATACTATAAAGACGTGTTCGTTCCAGGCAGTGAAACGGAATACAATCCAGAGCTTGAAAAAGCTTTGCGTGTAGCCGATTTCATCGAATTGGGCGAATTGATGTGCATTGACGCTTTGAATCGCAATGAATCTTGCGGCGGTCACTTCCGTGACGAATCTCAAGACAATGGCGAAGCAAAACGTGATGACGAAAACTTCGCTTACACCGCAGCTTGGGAATATGGCGGCGACCCTTCTGACCCGATTTTGAACAAAGAGCATTTGGTCTTTGACGAAGTCAAGTTGCAGACGCGGGTTTATGCGTAATCATAAGCCTTTGATACTGAGGGGGTCGTTTTTTGAGAAAAAACGTTTATTTTTGTCAAAAATTGATAAATAATTACAACGATGATTTCACAAGAGCAAATACAAGAAGCCACAAAACGGTTGGTTGAAGCCTATAATCCCGTTGCTATTTATCTGTTTGGTTCTTACGCTTGGGGTGAACCGAATGAAGATAGTGATTTGGATTTGATGGTTATTTTATCTGATGAAGATAAAGTTGGTTTTTCAACCTACAAAATTGGTACTCGAGCTTTGTGGGATATAGGTTTTTCAAAGGATATATTGGTTAATAACGAATCATATTTTCTAAAAAGATCTAATCATCCTTCAACCTTACAACACAAAATCCAAAAAGAAGGTATAAAGCTATATGAATATGAATCCACACGAAGAATGGCTGTTCAAAGCTGATACCTCTCTCAGTAAAAAAACAAAAACCTCTATGTCCTCTGTGACTATGTGTTTAAAAATTTAAATTTGAATTAAAAATGAAATTAAATCTAAAAATATGGCGGCAAGGCGGCAAATATAAAGGCGAACTTGTCAATTATACCCTCGACAATGTGGATGCACACATGTCATTCCTCGAAATGCTCGATGTATTAAATGAGGAATTGGTGTCCAAAAAAGAAGAACCAGTGGCTTTTGAACACGACTGCCGCGAAGGTATTTGTGGCACTTGTTCACTCGTTATCACCGGTCGCCCACATGGTCCTTGGAAAGCGACAACGACTTGTCAACTTCATATGCGCGAGTACAAAGACGGTGATACAGTGGTGATTGAGCCTTTCCGCGCCCGTTCATTTCCTGTTATCAAGGATTTGGTTGTTGACCGTTCATCGTTTGACCGCATTATTCAAGCAGGTGGTTATATCTCTGTCGGCACAGGTCAAGCGCAAGATGGGAACTCTGTGCCGATTGGCAAAGAGCAAGCAGCGAGTGCAATGAATGCAGCAGAATGTATCGGTTGCGGTGCGTGCGTGGCGGCTTGTCCAAATGGTTCAGCGATGTTGTTCACAGGTGCAAAAGTATCGCATTTGGCACGTTTACCACAAGGTCGTCCCGAAGCAGCGAAACGTGTTCAAGACATGGTGGCACAACACGATGCCGAAGGTTTTGGCATGTGTAGCAATGTCGGAGCTTGCGAAGCAGAATGTCCAAAAAGCATCAGTTTGGATACAATTGCGACAATGAATAGGGAATATAATTCGGCTTCATTTACGGCTGCGCCTGAAAAGGCGATGGCGGAATAAGATTAATCTGAGTGTTTATCTTAACACTCGGATTTTTAGATACAAAGAAAAACGCTTATTCTGTTTCAAATTAACAGAATAGGCGTTTTGCTTTTAATAAAAAAACTAAATTTGTACTCGTTTCAGTTTTGAGATAAAACAAACCCCTCAGTATAAATTCTTGATTTACAGACGTATTAATAATATGGATATGGCAGATGAAAAAATAATTGTGAAAAATTTTGGACCTATACGTGATGTTGAATTGGACTTATGTAAGGTTACCGTTTTGATTGGCGAACAAGCAAGTGGGAAAAGTGTGCTGGCAAAATTGATTGCGAAATTTGAGGACTATAATGAAATACGAC
>JANLQI010000344.1:0-11743 GCA_031367705.1 Saprospiraceae bacterium
ATTGCTGTGGCGAACCACTTAAAATCCGCGAAAAAGGCACACATATCCGTCACGTTGCGAAGCAAATAAAAGACGAATTGTTCCACCTCGACAAAGACGCTGTCGGCAATATCGTCATCGCTTATGAACCGATTTGGGCAATTGGCACGGGCTTAACCGCTTCGCCTGAACAAGCTCAGGAGATGCACAACGAAATCCGTAAAGTGATTCAAAGAAAATTTGGGAAACGTGTTGCAGACAAAATGTCTATCCTTTATGGTGGCAGTGCCAATGCGGGAAATGCTAAAACATTGTTCTCACAACCCGATGTGGACGGTGGTTTAATTGGTGGTGCTTCGTTGAAAGCGGATGATTTTGCGACGATTTGTAACAGTTATTAAGTCGGCAAAACAAGGTCGTTAAACGAAAAAGAATGGTTTGTTTGAAAACAACAAACCATTCTTTTTTTTTTATATATTTTCTCAAAAGCAATTTCAAACAAAAAAATTTAATAATATTGCGTTCATATTTCAAATGGAAAAATCTATTCTCTAATATCTAAATATTCTAACAAATGAAAGTTTTCTCTACCATTCTTATCACTATTTTCCTTTTCTGCTCGCAAAACAACGTTTTTGCAATAGTTTCACACAGCAACGACCCAGTCCAAACAACAAATCAAGCGGCTAATATGCCTGTCGTCAAACAGAAGAAACCCAATTTTGTCGAAAGATTTGTCGCTAAAAAAATGGCTAAAATGTTTGCTGATGACAAAAGTGGTCTTTCGCAAGGCGATAAATTGGCGACTTTTGGCTTTTGGGGTGTTGTAGGCAGTGTCATTCTAAGTACAATTGGCTCACTTGCTGCGGGCGCAAGCGGTGTACCTGCTGTATTTAGTACAATCATTGGACTGGCTTTATTAGCGGGTTTGATAATCTGTATCGTCGCATTAACACGTGATGATTTATCCTCGAAAGGTAAAAAAATGGCAAAATGGGGCGTTGGTATTTTCCTTGCGTTACTTCTCATTACACTCATATTGATAGTTGCCATATTAGCTGCTTGGGGTTAAAAAGTTATAAGTGAAAAGTTGTAAGTAAAAAGTGCCGTACTGAATTCAATCAGTACGGCACTTTTCACTTAACGTTTTTGATACCATTCTGATATTGCCACTTGTGGCACCACCAATTGCTTTTTATGCTTCAAAAACAGCTTGACCGCTAAGGTTGCGGCAATTTCTGCTTCGTCAGCATTGTCCAATTTGTCGCCTGTAAAGTAGTGTTTGACAAAATGCGTATCAAAATGTCCCGTCGTAAAGGCTTCGTGTTGTAGAACAAATTTACCGAAAGGCAGCGTCGTTGCCACACCTTCAATAGTGAAATTATCAATAGCATCTATCAATCGTTGGGTCGCTTCCTCACGGGTTTCGCCCCAAGCGATGAGTTTAGCAAGCATCGGGTCGTAATAAATCGGCACTTCCATACCTTCTTCGATGCCGTCATCTACGCGGACATGTTCCATACTGAGGGGGGGGCGATAAGTTGTCAACAAGCCCACAGACGGTAAAAAGTTTTCACGCGGGTCTTCAGCACACACCCGTAACTCGATGGCATGACCGTTTATTTTCAAATCTTCTTGCGTAAAGGCTAATTTTTCGCCCTTTGCGACCCGTATTTGTTGCTCTACTAAGTCCAAACCCGTAATCCATTCCGACACAGGATGTTCGACTTGTAGCCGCGTGTTCATTTCCAAAAAGTAATAATTGAGTTGTTCATCCACCAAAAACTCAATCGTTCCTGCACCTGAATAGTTACTGGCTTTTGCCACTTTTACCGCATCTTCGCCCATCGCTTTGCGAATTTCAGGGGTCAAACAACTGGACGGTGCTTCTTCAACGAGCTTTTGATGCCGCCTTTGAACAGAACATTCACGTTCAAACAAATAGACGGTATTGCCATAATTATCTGCCAAAATTTGAATCTCAATATGACGTGGTGAACCGACGTATTTTTCAACAAAAACGGCACCGTCACCAAACGACGAAATAGCTTCGCTGACGGCTCGATTCATCTGTTCATCAAATTCTGCTTCGTTCTCAACAATACGCATACCCTTGCCACCGCCACCTGCTGAGGCTTTGATGAGGATGGGATAACCGATGTCGACAGCAATTTTTTTGGCTTCTGCGATGTCCGAAATGGCCCCCTCAGTACCCGGCACCATTGGGATATTGTATTTTTTAACGGCTTCTTTTGCACCCAATTTTGAACCCATAATTTCCATAGATTCTGCCGAAGGCCCTATGAAAGTCATGCCTGCGGCTTGTACAGCCCTTGCAAAATGGGCATTTTCGCTCAAAAAACCATAACCTGGGTGTATGCCATCAACGCCCAATTCGAGTGCTTTTTCGATGATTTTATTACCTAACAAATAAGATTGGTTGGACGGTGGCGGACCCAACAAAATGGCTTCGTCCGCAAAACGCACATGCGGCGCATGACGGTCAGCTTCGGAATAAACGGCAACGGTGGCAATGCCCATACGTCGGGCAGTGCGCATGACACGGAGGGCGATTTCGCCACGATTGGCTACGAGAATTTTTTTCATAATTTGGATTTATATTAGTGGATAATGGATAGTTGATAATGGATAATACAAAGCGTTGAAAATTAGTTTGTTACTGTTATACTTTTTAAGTAAACCATTTTCAATTGAGCCTATTGATGTTGTTTTTTAGATTGGCGAAAATATATAGATTTCTATATGTTTGGAAATTTATGGACGGAAAATTTTAAAAGAACCTATTTTGAGCCTTATTTCCTTTTAAAATAACAATTTGCATGTATGATACGAAAGGTGTTCTAACAAAGTGCTATTAGAACCTTCCGAATAACGCTAAAAACTGTAATAGGTTTTCTCAAATGCTTTGTTGAACTTTGTCCAAAAGTTTCAAGGGTATTGTTTTTTAGACTTTTTGAACTGAATAAGATTGTTAGTCTAAGAAATTCTGTCTTTTTTATACACCTATTTAACACCTAATTCTCAAAAAATAACACTATCTTACATGGAAATTATACTCGTTCCTGCGTTCCTGCGTTCCTGCGTTCCTGTGCGGTTGTGCTTTATTCTCCATATTGCTCATTGGCTACGATGTTGGGTTTTCGCCTTGACTTTTGTAAAAGTCCCTTCTCTTTTTGTTGACAAACAACCATTCTTTCAATACTAAAAATACCAAACTAAAATGAATCAAGTCATTCTTTTACCCAAAACGCGCTTACAAATCGCCATTGAATACGGCATGACACCTCGTTTTTTAACGACAAAAATCAAGCGTTTCCATTTAGATATTCCTTCGGGCGATATTTTACCGAAACATCAAAAACTGATTTATGAAACCTTTGGCTATCCATCTTCGGTCAAAAGGGCTTGGTATGCGGATGTGTGATGTCGGAATGTGTTGTTTTGTGCAGATATGTGTATATATGTGCAGATATTTGTCCTTGCGGGAATCAGTAATATGTCTCAATTTTGTGTCATTGATATTGCTATACTGAAGGGGGAATTGTTGTCGATAGATATGCGCATCTATATAAAAAAGGCTACCGCCGCACAGCTTGATCATCTGTATGCGACATGTAGCCAGTTCTTAAAATTTATTATTTAACAAAATTAATTTTTAATCATGAAAAAAGTAATCTTTTCTACTTTATTTGTTGCAGCTTTTTCTTGTGGCTTGTTTGCTAAACAAGCGGTTGAATCACCCATTATTCAAAAAGGTGCTTTGGATGTATCAAAGGTTAATACAGAATTTTCGTTTTCTATGAAAGCAACATGTTTATCAGGCTCTTTTGAATTAGATGACCAATATTGTACAACAACAAGCTTTGTTTTTTGCGATGATGCTACTGGTGATCAATTTGTCGTTACTGGAGTTGTTTGTTTTAATGCAGAATCAACGGTATATACATTTCTGGATTATATGTCGAGTGGTTGTGATTAACTTGATCCAACGAATGTCCGTCATAGTAACGAGTAAATAATAAGTTGGTCAATTTGTCCACATTTCAATTGGTTTTAACTCGTTGAAAATCAGGCATAATGGGTTAAAACCCATTGGATAAATTGACCACTTTATTTTTTAAGTGTTACAATATTAACCTTTTTAACCAATATTTTGTGTGCTTAAAATTATTTTAAGCATACTTATTTCAATATTTTAGAATGGAAAAATTTACTTTAATTTTAGCTATTTTCTTGTCATTTTCTATACTTTCAGCTCAAAATGTAAATAACAAGGGTATGATTGAATACAATCAAGTATTAGAAAATGATACTATCACTAAAAATATGATAGAAACCAAAGGAACGCTATATTTTGATGCTGAAGAGCAAAAATCTATTTATGTTTGGGATAAAAAAAATCTTAAATATAAGCAAGAAATTCAAAAAATGGAAGATGAGTCACTTAAAACTGTTCAATTAAACGGGAGTCGCGGTACAGACTCTATTGGGCGCATTGTTTTTAAGTATTATAAAGATTCTGCTATAAAAGTTCGAGAGAAATTAAATCAATGGTATATTATTGCCGATACAGTAGTTATAGAATGGTCAATTAAAGAAGAAACAAAGATTCTAAAAGGAATGAAATTGCAAAGAGCTGAAGGCGATTTTAGAGGACGACATTATATCGCTTGGTTTAATCCTCAAATACCTATTTCCGATGGTCCGTGGAAACTAAGAGGCTTACCCGGGTTAATTCTTGAGGCATATGATGAAAAAAAACATGTCCGATTCGAGTTGATTTCTGTATCTTTACCTGCTGTCTATGACAACATAATAGAAACACCTACCAAGGGAGAGAACATTAATTTTAACCAATATTTTGAAAAAAGAATGAAAGCTATGGTGGGAGCCGTCGATAGAATAAATGCAAAATTAAGTCAATTCAATAACATTTCCGTAAGTAATCTTACAATAATGAACAATATCATAGAACGCAGTAACTAATTCAAAATATTTAAGGGACTACATTCAAGTAGTGTTCACAATAGAGTGTTGGTATTAACACACAACAACAAATAAAAATGAACAAAGCTCAATTCCTTATAATCAGTATTTTGGTATCCGCCTTTATTCGGCTGACGGCACAAGTTACTGTGCAAGGCATTGTACGCGATTCTACGAAAACGGCTGTTCCTTTCGTCACTGTAACAGCCGTTTTTGTGCATCAAAAAACGATAGCTGCTTTTGCTTTTACGACGGATAAAGGGGCGTTTAGGTTTGATGTTCCTAAATCGAATGTTGATTCTTTGACGCTTTCTGCGAGTAGCATTGGTTTTAAAAAAGTAGAGAGGTTACTTGTCTTTGAAAAAGACAAATCGAACTATACCGTTGATTTTCAATTGAATAGCGAAAAATTTAATCTGCCAATACTAAACGTAAAAGCGGATAAACCTGATAAAGTTGTACGAAAGGATACGACAACTTTTAAAGTAAAATACTTTATTGACAGCACAGAACGAGTTTTAGAAGATGTCCTAAAAAAGCTGCCAGGTATGACGGTCAAAGACGACGGCACTATCGAATATAAAGGCAGACCGATTGAACGCATTTTGGTTGAAGGCGACGATTTGTTTAACACCAATAATAAAATACCCTCTAAAAACCTACACGCCAGTCTCATTGACGAAGTGCAAGTCATAGACCGTTATTCGAGTAATCCGTTGCTGAAAAATATTGAAAATTCGGAACGGCAGATATTGAATTTGAACTTCAAAAAAGATCGAAAAAAGGCTTTGTTCGGGAATATCAACGCAGGCGGCGGCTTCACAAATCGCTACGATGCCAATACCAATTTGATTTCATTTATTGGGAAAATGAAGCTATTTGGCTTAGGAGGTGTCAATAATGTAGGCACTAATTTAGGCAATGGCGGTATAAATTCGGACAAATTTCTCGCACGCTTCAACAATCCCGACTATTATGACCCCTCAGTAGAAGCGTCTGTTCTGATACCTACGCCACGCCTTTCCGCCCCCAATTTGTCTGAACGACGTACAAATATCAACCAAACAAACCTCGCTTCCATCAATTTTTTGACCCGCCCAACGGAGGGCTGGACGCTGAAAGTCATTGGTTTGTTCTCTAAAGACCGTATTCTTCAACAGCAGAACAATGTAACACAGTATCTATTAGGTAACAATCAGTTTTCGGTAAAAGAAATAACAGAAGCAACGCTCAAACCTGTGGTTCAAGATTTTCACCTCGAAAATATGATACCCCTCAGTAAAAACGCCAATTTGAAGCTCGTTAATGAATATAAAAACGAGTCCGCCACTGCTTTTAGTAACATAAATATCAACGATAAAAACATAGCTCAAGAGCTGAATGGTCGTTCCTCCCTTTGGCGCAACCTTATGAGTCTGACAATGAAAATATCAGATAGTACCGCCATAGTCGTAGAAGGTGCTTACATACGCAATAATCGTCCGCAAAGCCTAACGCTTGTACCAAAAGAAAACTATGTGTCGCTTATTAACCAACCTAACCTTGATTTTACGGCTTTAAACCAAACGGCACAAGTGGCAACTGAATACGGTGGTTTTGTGGCTCGATTGGTAAAAGCTTGGCGTGATGTACATAAAATCAACCTTTCGCTCGGTGGTTCATTTAGGAAAGATGATGGTTTTAGTGTTATTTTTACGGATAAAAACGGTGAAAAACAACTTTTTAACGACTCTAACTACTTGAATCGGGTGCAGTACCAGACGCAGGATTTTTTTACATCAGCCAGTTACAATCGTGATTTAGGGAATGTCAATATTGGCGGTAAACTCACCTTTATCCAACGACATAATCAATTGACGGACGCTATTGAAAAGACTAATAATTTTGATGAAAATTGGCTATACGCCACACCACGTTTTACTATAAAATGGAAATGGAACGACCGCAGCAGCATCGCGGGAATGTACAGTTACAAAGCTCGATTTGCAGATTTAGCCGATGTTTTAGGGAGTTATATGTTCAAAGACTACCGTAATTTGTATCGCAACAATGTTTCCCCCTATCGCATCAATGGTCATACCTTTTCAAGTTTGTATCGTTTCGATAATTCGGAGAAAAAATTGGAAGGGCATGTCAATTTTATGTATCTAAGAGACGGCAATGCACGCAACGGTCGTTATACATTTACGCCTTTTTTCGTTTTGACCGAAAGTATCAACCAGCAAAGAGATAACCAGAATTATATGCTTAATACGCAAATAATGAAATTTTTTCCGACTATAAACCTCAGTATGAAGGTAGAAACGAACCATAATCTTTACACTACATACAATGGTATTGGAAATAGCAAGTTTGAAAAAAACTTGCAAGTCAATCAACGTTACCTAATACAATTCGTTTCGACATACAAGGGCGTTTTCAATTTCATCACAGGAATCGCTTTCTCTCGAAATCAGCAATTAACAAAAACCAATGGACAAGATGTCAATCCACTCTATTCTCAACAACAAGCATGGCTCAAAACAACATGGCGTTTTAATAAAAAACTGTTTTTTACAATCAATAATGAATACAGTGCATTTAAATCTTCTTTCGGAAAAAACAATAACCGATTGTTCACCGATATAACGGGGCAATATGAGCTAAAACCTTCGAAAATATACGTTTACTTAGATTTGTATAATATTTTCAATGTTCGAGAATATACGTTTACAAACATTAACATCAATCAAATAACGATTCAAAACTACGCATTACTATCGCGTATTGGTGTACTGAAATGTGAGTGGCGGTTTTGAAATACTCAGATATTTAAAATCTGTTTTAACATAGTTTAGTTAACACCCTTTTTCAATAGGAGTAGCACCCCCTCAGTATTCCAAGGGCATCCTTACTTTTTACCACTTTCCAACCACTTTTTCTTTTCACGTTTATTCATTTCTTTCGTAAGAATACTTTCGGGATGTTCCGATTTATAGGCTTTGCCTTTCTCCAATTTTTGCAATTGACCGTCCACCCAAAACTGAATGGGTACATAGGCGGAATAGTTCTTTTTATCGGTTTCTTTACCCTCTTTTTTGACGGTTTCGACGAAGGCATAAAAAACACTCAATCGCACATGGCTGCCGCTACCAAAGTTTTTGCCACCAATAAGACCCAAAGGCTGACCCGCTTGTACGGTTTCACCGACCTTAACGAATAGGCTGTTTTCTCGGAACAACTCATAACGGGCAAAAGTGCAATCCTCTTGTTGAATTTCAATAAAATTGACATTTCTCGTAAAAGACAAACCTTCGCCATTGGGTTCTTTTTGGTCACTCACGGTTTCGACAACGATGCCTTTTCTGGAAGCAAAAATGGTGTCGCCGTCTTTGGTTTTGAACCCTAAAGCATACCAGTCTTTGGGGGCAGATTCTTTGCCATATTTTTCGCTAAGATTAGACAATTCAAACGATTGTGTCGTTTTATCGGCTTGAATGGGCAATAAATAAGGAAAATCCGCTTCGGGCTTAGTGTTGTGACAACCTCTGCGAAAGGAGTAAGAAAAGTTGAAATTAGGTGCTCCTCCCAGCCCCGTAGGTTTCAAAGAAAAAAGGCGGCTACTCCCTGACTTAACCGTGGCTTTGTAAGGCAAAGAGGCATCAGCAGTAAAGTTTGCCAATGTTGAAAAAGTGATTTCCACAATGTAGTTTGCAAAGCTGTTGTTCTTACATTCAAAGGTGTAACCCGTTCCAGCTCTGTCTCTTTCGTAGGTCACTTCAATGATTTTGTTTTGACTAAAAAGAAGGGATTGAAGGGTCAATAACAGGCATAATACACACAATCTCAGGCTTAAAGAGTTCATAATTTAATGGTGAATGGTGAATTTATAAAACATTTATTTACAATACTTTATGGTCTAAAATCACAGTTTTTATTTCATGGTTTTTACTAAGTAGTCGTTTTTGAGGTTTTAAGGAATTAAGTTAAAAGGATAACCAAAGGTAATGTAGGAATTTGATAATTATTACATTTGTGAAGCGTTTTTTAACAAACAAAATTCAAAAATTAGTCAAAAAGAATCCATAATATATTTTGATAAAACATCGTGACGTTTATCTGTTAAACTTATTCTATTTACCTTTGTCCAACAAAAACACCATAAAAATATCAAACTTTTCAAAACGATTACTTCTCAATGAAACAACGTATCTACGCAACGCTTTTCGTAGCTTTTGCCCTATTTTCTGCCTTTTCAATCACAAGTTATAGCGACCTACCTGAAAAAGTCCTTGCCAAATTGACGCAATATCTCCAACAAACACCACAAGAAAAAGTCTATTTGCATCTCGACAAACCTTACTACATGGCGGGTGAAACGATATGGTTTAAAGGCTATTTATTCGATGCGACGCTCCACAATTTGGATTCTGTCAGCCGTGTTTTGTACGTCGATTTAATAGACCCCTCAGTAGGAAAGGTGTTGATACACAACGTTTTACCTTGTGAAAATGCCATGACGGATGGTTCATTCAAACTGCCTGATAGTTTGGTTGAAAAAACTTATACTGTTCGGGCTTATACAAACTATATGAAGAACTTTTCAGAAGATTGGTTTTTCCAAAAACCCGTCAAAATTTGGCAAAAAAAGACAGACTCACGAGGCGATTATAAAGCATTAGCCGATGTCGCTGATTGCCAATTTTTCCCCGAAGGTGGTTATTTGGTCAATGATGTGGAAACCCGTCTGGCATATAAAGCGGTCAATGCCGCAGGGAAAGGCATTGATATTGAAGGTGTTGTGTTTGAAAATGGAACAGATACAGTTCTTGCTTTTAAGTCCACGCATCTCGGTATGGGCAACTTTTATTTTAAACCACAAGCAGGTAAAACATATGTTGCAAAGATAAAAAAAGCCGATGGTACTGATGGAACATCCCGAGAATATCGGGAGGGGGTGTTTCCGTTGCCTGAAGCACAAGCACAAGGTTTGACACTCGCCGTTGACAACACGACGAATAAGACCAATATCAAGGTTTTTGTCAATAATACACAGGCTCAAACAGCGGATAAAGCAGGAGAAATATTTGTCATTGCACATCAACGCGGTGTGCCGTGCTTTTCGGTCAAAGCACCTAATACTAAAAAAGCAATAGCTGTCAATATTCCACGTGCAACGATTCCCGACGACGGCATTGTGCAAATTACCCTTTTTGATGCCGAAGGTCAACCACGTTGTGAACGCCTTGTTTTTGTGAATCAAAACAAACAAATCAACCTAAAAATAACGCCAGATAAGGCAGAATACCAGCCACGTGAAAAAGTAACCTTAACTGTTGAGGCAACGGATTCGTTGGGCAAACCTGTGGAAGGCAATTTCTCTCTTGCCGCCACCGATGGCACACAGGTTTTGAATGACAAATATGGCGAAAACTTGATGTCATACCTTCTTTTAAGTTCAGATTTGAACGGAAAAGACGCTATACTGAGGGGTGTCGTCGAAGACCCAGCTTACTATTTTGATAAATCAATCAGAACAGCAAGCCGCGACCTCGATTTGCTGATGATGACGCAAGGCTGGCGGCGTTTTAAATGGCATGATATTTTAACAGCAAAGCCCATAAAGCCTAAATTCTTGTTAGAACAAGGGCTTTCGGTCACAGGAAAAGTCATGCGACCTAATGGCAAAATATCGAAAAATGTGAATGTAACCTTGCTAATTGGCGGCGAAAATAAACCAATGATTATGGTCGGAACAGCCGATACAGCAGGGCTATTTGGTTTTTATAACCTTGGTTTTTTTGATACAACAAAGATTTTTGTTCAAGCTGTGAAAGAAAAAGGTGGACGCAATTTGGATATTGTGGTTGACAATCCAAGTGTAGCTGCTAAGGTTTTGGTCACAAGAATGCCTTTCAATCCCATCGAATTTGATGCAACGGCTTTTGCAGCTTTTTTGAAAACGGCTAAAGAAACCTTAGATTTTGAACGAAAATTGCAGTTGAACAAGGAAAAAATGCTTGAAACCGTCGAAATCAAAGCCAAAAGAATTGTACCTCTTGATGACCGCCGCATTTATGGCACACCTTCCAACTCGATAGATATGACGAAGGAGAATTGCGGCAGTTATTTCAGTATTTTGGATTTCCTAAGTGGGCGAGTTGCGGGTTTGCAAGTAAGAGGTAGTGGAATGGATGCACAAATTGTCATCAGAGGTGGTTCAAATGTCAATTTCAGATTGGACGGTATGCCCGTTGACCAAGACATGATCAGCACTATTTCACCCTGTGACGTAGAAGCTATTGACGTTTTGAAAGGACCAGATGCCGCTATTTTTGGTTTGCAAGGTGGCGATGGCGTAATCGCTATTCTGACAAAACGCGGCAATCCTGATTACGATTATTCCAATGACCCTTCCCCTGCGGGTATTATCGTACAGCGGCGAAACGGCTATACTGCCCGACGTGAGTTTTATGCCCCGCATTACGATGAGTCAAAACCGGAGCATGAATTCAAGGATTTTAGATCCACTTTGCATTGGCAACCTTACGTTCAAACCGATACAAATGGCAAAGCAACGGTTACTTTTTGGAACACAGACGCTAAAACTAAGATTCAAGTCGTTGCAGAAGGTGTGTCAAAAACGGGAAGAATTGGCGTAACATCCTGTGCATATCTTGTTAAATAAGAACAAAGAATAATTGTTTTTATAAACGTCACAATTTCAACACTTAAAGTAGGGAGACTTGCGATAAATGTTGGAATTTTGCATTTTTAA
>JANLQI010000356.1:0-3108 GCA_031367705.1 Saprospiraceae bacterium
AAAAAAAAAAGAAAAAACTGTTCAATTTCCTGTTTACTATACCTCCACTAAGCTCTTTTTCAATGCAAAATCGTGGTGAATTTCATTGCCAAACTGGAAGTCTTTGTTGCCAAATACCGTCCAGCCTTCGCGTTCATAGAACTTAATCGCTCCTTGATTTTGAAACCAGACAATGAGGTAAATCCATTCAAAACCTTGTTCCCGACCGTAAGATTCGGAAAAATCTAAGAGAATTTTACCAAAACCTTTGTTCCAGAACTTTTCGAGCAAATAAATACGCTGTAATTCAATGGCTTTTTCGGTTGGAAAAAACTCCTCTGACCTATCCCAACGCAATTTGAGATAGCCTACGGTTTCTTCGCCCTCTGTTTGTAAAAAGAAAAAAATGGATTGAGGATGCTGCAATTCAGCTAAAACATTGGCCCGTTCAAAAGCATTTTTGACGTATGCTTGAAAGTTCTCAGGTTCAGTTTGTTTTTCAAAAGCATCAATAAAGGACTGTTTAGCGACCATTATTAATTCGTCGAGGTGATTTTCAGTACAGTGTATGATTTTCATAGAAAAATTAAGGTGTCTGGTTAGTATCGAAAAGCAAAAGTAAGGAATTTTTTTAAACAGAAAATTGATGTGCCTTTTAATCAGGGTTCATTAATTCTATTTTGGCATTTTAAAAACTGTTTTAGGTCCCTTTTTGTTACGCACTCAAATTTTTCTATTTTTGCGAGCTAAGTTTATGTTCATGTTAGTGATTATTGTATGGCAACATGGTTTTTTACTGAGGGGGGTATCTTTTCACAAAAATTTATCAACTTTACAGCAAAAATATAAATAATGGAAAAAACGACTTTACGCAGCCAAAACTGGTTTGGCAAAACAGGAAAAGACGGTTTTATTTACCGTGCTTGGATGAAAAATCAGGGTATTCCGAAAGACTTTTTTGAGGGAAAACCAGTCATTGGCATTTGCAATACATGGTCGGAACTGACGCCTTGCAATGCACATTTCCGTGATTTAGCGGAAGCGGTCAAAAAAGGTGTGTTGGAAGCGGGTGGTTTTCCAGTAGAATTTCCTGTCATGTCTTTGGGCGAAACCTTGATTAAACCAACGGCTATGTTGTACCGCAATTTGGCGAGTATGGACGTTGAGGAATCCATACGTGCTAATCCGATTGACGGTGTTGTGTTGTTGTGTGGTTGTGATAAAACAACACCTTCTTTGGTTATGGGTGCGTGTAGTGTGGACATTCCAACCCTTGTTATTTCAGGTGGGCCGATGCTCAAAGGGCATTGGAAAGGTAAAGATATTGGTACTTCTGATGTTTGGCGGTTTGATGTGGCGCATAAATTAGGCGAAATCACACAAGCCGAATTTGTAGAAGCGGAGGCGTGTATGGCACGTACACAAGGGCATTGTGCGGTCATGGGTACGGCTTCAACTATGGCGACGATGGTTGAAGCATTGGGTTTGTCTTTACCAAACAATGCTTCCATTCCTGCGGCAGATGCACGGCGTAAAGTGATTTCTCAATTGTCGGGTCGGCGTATTGTCGATATGGTCAAAGAGGATTTAAAACTCTCAAAAGTATTGACCCGGGAGGCTTTTGAAAATGCGATTATGGTCAATGCAGCTATTGGCGGTTCAACCAATTTTGTTATTCATCTTTTGGCCATTGCAGGACGTATTGGCGTGGATTTAACGATTGATGATTTTGATAAATGGTCCCAAAATATTCCACTTTTAGCCAATATTCAGCCTTCTGGTGCGCATTTTATGGAGGATTTGTACTATGCGGGTGGTTTGCCTGCCGTTATAAAAGAAATGAAAGGCATCCTTCACAACGATGTTATAACCGTTACAGGAAAAACAATGGGTGAAATTTGTGCTGATGCAGTGGCTTACAATACGGACATCATCGCAACGATGGAAACGCCTTTTAAACCTGAATCGGGCATTGTTGTGGTGCGGGGCAACCTTGCGCCAAACGGTGCGGTGTTGAAACCTTCGGCGGCAAGTCCTGAATTGTTGACTTATAAAGGACAAGCGGTTGTTTTTGAAACAATTGAGGATTATCATGCACGTATTGAAGACCCTGATTTGGAAATTGACGAAAAGAGTATCATGGTTTTGAAAAACGTTGGACCCAAAGGGTATCCCGGTATGGCAGAGGTTGGAAATATGGCTTTGCCTAAAAAGCTGTTGTTGAAAGGTGTAACAGATTTGGTACGTATTTCTGATGGACGTATGAGTGGTACGGGTTTCGGAACTGTTGTTTTGCATGTGTCGCCCGAAGCGGCAGATGGTGGTAATTTGGCTTTGGTCAAAAATGGGGATTGGATTGAATTGGATGTTCCCAAACGGAGTTTGGTGTTACATGTTTCTGATGAGGAATTGGCAGAACGGCGTAAGAATTGGCAACCATTTGATTTGAAATTGAATCGTGGTTATGCCAATTTATATGTTACAAATGTTGAACAAGCGCATTTAGGGGCTGATTTTGGTTTCTTGCGCGGTGGTTCTGGAAGTATCGTAACACGAGATTCTCATTGATAAAGCCTTAGAAATCAATGAAATACTGTTGACGAAGGAAATCCCGAGACAATCGGGAAGGGGGTAGTTTTTAAACAAAAATCATTTTTTACATAAAAAACAATCAAAATCATGCAAATTAAAAGAAGTGCAACTGCCGTTTGGAACGGTTCAGGCAAAGAAGGTAAAGGTCAATTAACGTCTCAAAGTGGCGTTTTGAAGGACACGCAATACGGTTTTAATTCTCGTTTTGCCGATGGTATCGGTACGAATCCAGAAGAGTTGATTGCAGCAGCACATTCAGGCTGTTTTTCCATGAAATTGGCTTTTGTTTTAAACGAATCGGGTTTGACGGCAGAAGAAATCAATACGACGGCTGTTGTAATTTTGGAAAATGGTGCAATTAATCAGATTGATTTGACAACTTCTGTTAAAGCAGAAGGTTTGACGGCAGAGAAATTGCTGGAATATGCGACCAACGCCAAGGAAAATTGCCCGATTTCAAAATCATTAAAACCAAATAACTCTTTGACTACCCATTTGTTATAAGAATTTATCAAAAGGTATAGTAGACGGAAATTG
>JANLQI010000361.1:0-2602 GCA_031367705.1 Saprospiraceae bacterium
GTCGTATCGAAAAGGAACAGACACCCCCTCAGTAAAATACGATGAAAGTGTAGAGGAAGCACTTTGTTTTGGATGGATTGACAGTCAAAAACGGAAATTAGATGAGCAACGTTCCATATTGCTTTTCACACCACGAAAACTAAAAAGCAATTGGTCGGCACTCAACAAAACGCGCATTGATAAACTGATAAACGAAGGCTTAATGTTGCCCGTAGGTTTGGCAATAGTTGAATGGGCAAAACAAAACGGTACTTGGGATGCTTTGAATGAAGTATCAGAAGGCATTATTCCGCTTGATTTGATGATGGCTTTTGAACAAAATGCCCCTGCATTGGAACATTGGGAAACGTTTTCAAAATCAAGCCGAAAAGCGATTTTAGAATGGATTTTGAATGCCAAAACTACTGAAACACGTAGTAAACGCATATTAGAAACGGCTACTTTGGCAGCGCAAAATGTGAAAGCGAATCAATATGTTAAGAAAACATGACCCCTCAGTATCATCACTCTTTTTTGAATGAAAATTGTTAATAATAAAATCAAAATAATATGCAAACTGAAACAGAAGAAATAATAGGCACAGATCGCGCCGAAATCATCCAAAACAACCTCGATTACACCTTGTTTTCATGGTCAAAACAAGCAGATTTGAACCCTCTTGCCGTAGAACGGGCAGAAGGGGTTTATCTTTATGATTACAACGGCAAACGAATTCTCGATTTTTCATCGGGTTTGATGAATGTCAATATTGGACATGGTAATCAACGGGTTACACAAGCGGTTGCCGCACAAATGCAACAAGTCAGCTACGTCACGCCGAGTTGCGTCACCAAAGTCAGAGGAGATTTAGGTAAAAAACTCGCTGAAATAACGCCCGAGGGTATGAACAAAACCCTTTTTACGGTTTGCGGCGCAACAGCAATTGAAAACGCTATGAAATTAGCACGTCAATACACAGGACGGCATAAGATCATCGCTCGTTATCGCGCTTTTCATGGGGCAAGTTACGGAGCAATGACAGCAGGTGGCGACCCGCGTAAATTGCCGAGCGACAGCCAACAAGTACCAAATGTCATTCATGTCGAAGACCCATTTTGTTACCGTTGTCCCTTTGGTCAAGCTGGACATAATTCATGTAAATACGAATGTACAAGCCACATCGAGCGTGTCATACAGTTTGAAGGACCTGAAAATGTGGCGGCGATAATTATGGAAGGCGAAAGCGGTTCATCGGGCTGCATCAAGTACCCCCCTCAGTATTGGCGCAATTTGCGGGATATTTGTGATAAATACGGCATTTTACTCATTGCCGATGAAGTCATGTCGGGTTTTGGACGCACAGGCAAATGGTGGGGCGTGGACAATTTTGGCGTTGTACCTGATATGATTGCGACCGCAAAAGGCATTACAGCAGGTTATTTGCCGTTAGGCGCGTTGATTGTGAGCGATAAAATTGCGGCACATTATAATGACCGTCCTTTGATGTTGGGTTTGACTTATTCCGCACATCCCGTTTCTTGCGCCGCAGGTTTGGAGACTTTGCAAATTTATCAAGACGATAACCTCGTTGAAAATGCCGCTAAAATGGGTAAATATCTGGATGCTCAAGTCGCTAAATTGATAGAAAAACACCCATGTATTGGTGATTGGCGCAACACAGGTTTGCTCGGCTGCCTTGAATTGGTCAAAAATAGAGAAACGAAAGAGGCACTTGCGCCATTTAATGCCAAACCGTCTGAAATGGGCATTATGCCAAAAGTCGCTGCCAAATTGATGGAACTCGGTCTATACACCTTTGTCCGTTGGAACTATATTTTCATCGCCCCACCGTTGATTGTGACGGAAGCGCAAATTGATGAAGGTTTGGCGATGATTTCGGAGGCTTTGGCGATAGCGGATACGGTTTGTGTTTAACTAAAAAACCAGAAAATAATAATGGAATTTAAAAACGACCAAAAGGTAGAAAGCACCATTCGCTACGTTTATTACTTCATTTCAGCGATTTTGTGCGTGTTTTTGATTTTGTTGACCGACAAAATCCTTGATGATTTGGGCAGTTCGGTAACGAGACCGACACAAGCTCAATTTGAGAACAAAGCCTTACAAGACTCCTTAAATGTGGTCAAAAAACCGCTAACGATTCAAACAGAGGAATACGCCGCACGTACCGAACAATTGCAGAAAACAGCGAGTTTGGCACAAGAAAAGTACGAAAACGCCAAAGAATCCTTCGACAATTGGCTCAAAGCAAGGGAAACGATAGGCGCACCGTCGCAAGACAAGGAGGTCATCAAACGCGCTGAACAATTGGACGATTATTACAAAATCAAACAAGCTTGGAGTAAACAATTGTCGTTGTTAGAGGATACAACTCAAATGATTCAAAGCCGACTCTATGCCCTTGATGAACAGATTGAAACTGACCGTAACAACGCCTACAACACTTACACAAAAGCCTTACAAAGCTACGAAGTAAAGGTGTTTTTCATCCGTTTACTATTCATTTTACCCATTCTGGCTTTGGGCATTTTCTTTTATGTGCGCAATCGGAAGCATAAGTTCTGGCCCCTCTATCTCGGTTTTACCTTCTTTTCATTGTATG
>JANLQI010000411.1:0-4134 GCA_031367705.1 Saprospiraceae bacterium
AAGAGACTAAGAAAAATCAGTGAAAATCAGTCGCATCAGTCCAATCAGTGGTCTCCAATAAAAATTCATCAAATATGAAAATTGCAGACCTTCGACAAGACGATCGCCTACAATCGCTCGACATCACAGACGTAGCGAATGACCCTATTGAACAATTCAAAAAATGGTTCGATGAAGCCCTTAAATCTGAAATCCTTGAACCCAATGCCATGACTTTGGCAACAGCAACGCCTGACGGTAAACCGTCTGCGCGTATTGTTCTTTTAAAAGGTATTGAAAATCAAGGTTTTGTGTTTTATACAAATTATAATTCTAAAAAAGGGGCAGAAATGGCAGCCAATCCTCAAGCAGCTTTGTGTTTCTGTTGGTTGGAATTGCAGCGTCAAATACGCATCGAAGGAACGATTGAAAAAGTAGATGAAGCGACTTCTGATGCGTATTTCCACAGCCGCCCTATGGGTAGCCGAATTGGCGCGTGGGCTTCGCCACAAAGTCAAGTCATTGAAAATCGCGCTGTTATAGAAGAGAATGAAAAATCATATCAAAAGCAGTTTCATACTGAGGGGGGGCTTGAAGCTGAGATTCCACGCCCATCACATTGGGGGGGCTACGTTTTAAAGCCGACGATGATAGAATTTTGGCAAGGGCGTTCGAGCCGTTTGCACGATCGTATTTGTTATGTTTTTGAGAATAATGCTTGGGAAATTGAGCGATTGGCACCGTAATTTTTTAACATATAGCCACATAGCACACATAGTTTTCCTTTTAAAAAAACTATGTGTGCTATGTGGCTATATGTTAAAAAACAAACTAATGCGCTTCCAACCAATTATTCCCAATATCCATACCGACCTCAATCGGCACAGTCAAATTAGGCATTGCCGTTTTCATAAGCCTTTCAATAATCGGTTTTACAATTTCCAATTCAGATTTAGGCACATCAAAAACCAATTCGTCATGCACTTGCAAAATCATTTTTGTACCTAAATTCTTTTCTTTCAATTCTTTATGAATATTAACCATCGCTATTTTTATCAAATCGGCTGCCGAGCCTTGTATCGGTGTATTCACAGCAACCCGTTCAGAATTGGAACGCGCCAATGAATTACGGCTGTTAATGTCTCGCAAATAACGTTTGCGACCCATCAATGTGGTGACATATCCCGTTTTTTGAGCATCTTCTACAACCGTTTCCATATACTTTTTCAGACCATGATATTGTGTAAAATACGACTCAATAATCGTTTTCGCTTCTGAACGTGGAATCCCTAATTGGTTCGAGAGATTCGTTGCGCCCGCACCGTATAAAATCGAGAAATTGACGGTTTTAGCCGCACGTCTTTGGTCAGGTGTTACTTCATCAATCGGCACGTCATAGACTTTCGCAGCCGTTGCCGTGTGAATATCTAAACCTTGTTGAAAGGCTTCGAGCATCGCTGTTTCGTTGGCAATTTCAGCAATCAAACGCAGTTCTATTTGGCTATAATCGGCAGATAACAAAACGTGGTCGCTGTCTCGTGGAATAAAAGCCATGCGAACACGTCGCCCATCTTCTGTTTTAATCGGAATGTTTTGCAGATTTGGATTGTTAGAAGCCAAACGTCCCGTAGCTGCCAAAGCCTGATTGAACGATGAATGAATACGCCCTGTCTTAGGATTTATCATTTTTGGCAAGGCATCAACATACGTGGATTTCAACTTCGCCAAACCCCGATAATCCAAAATCGTTTGACAAATTGGATAATTGAGCGCCAATTCCGACAATGTATCTTCGTCCGTCACATACTGCCCTGACTTACTTGATTTTTTCCAGCGATAAGGGATTTTTAAAACGTCAAAAAGGATATTCCCGACTTGTTTTGGCGAACCAATATTAAACCTTGCACCTGCCAATTCATACACTTTATTTTCTAAATCATTGATTTTCAATTCCAATTCAACAGAATATTTGTTCAAATAATCGGCATCAACCCGCACACCGTTGTATTCCAATTGTGTCAGCACTTCAACAAGCGGCATTTCGATGGTTTCAAACAGCGTTTGCACCCCCTCAGTATTAGACAAGTTTTCCTTCAAATTTTCGTACAATTGGAAGGTTATATCAGCATCTTCCGAAGCATATTCTTTTACTTTTTCAACTTTAATATCACGCATAGACAATTGGTTTTTGCCCTTGCCAATCAGCGTTTCAATCGAAACAGGTTCGTATTTCAAAATCGTTGCGGACATATAATTCATATTATGCCGCAAATCAGGTTCGATGAGGTAATGCGCTATCATCGTATCAAAATCCACTCCTGCTACCTCGACATTATACCATTTCAAAACAATCAAGTCGTACTTCAAATTCTGCCCAACTTTTTTCACAGTTGGACTTTCAAAAAACGGTCTGAATTCCTCAACCATCTCTTGCGCTGCTTTTTGGTCGGCTGGAAAAGGTACATAATATGCCTCATGCGCCTTGACTGCAAAGGACATACCGACCAATTCTGCTTCATTGGCATCAATGCTTGTTGTTTCAGAATCGTAGGCAACAATCGTCGAATTCATCAGTTTTCCGAGCAATTCCGCCCGTTTTTCAAGCGTATCTATCAAATGATAGGCATGTTCTGTATTACCAATGTGTCTCTCTGCAAAGCTCACATCTTGTAATGTCAAGGTATTTTCAACAGGTTGACCATCGCCTGTTATCGCTCCAAACAAGTCAGACTGAACACCAATTTTACTGGCGGCAGATGTAATAATCTTTTTTTCTTCTACAACAGAATGGTCTTCTGCACCGAGAATTTCACGCGCAATGGTTTTAAATTCCAACTCTTTAAACACTTCACCCAATTCCTCTTTGTTGTAATCTGTCAACTTATAATCACCCGCATTGAAAGTAATCGGCACATTTAAATCAATGGCAGCCAGTTTTTTAGATAAAAGTCCTTGCTCGGCAAAGTTTTTTAAGGTGTCTTGTTGTTTACCTTTTAACTCGTGGGTATGCGCAATCACTTCTTCCAAAGTGCCATATTTTGCCAATAAAATTGCCGCTGTTTTAGGTCCAATCCCTGGCAATCCAGGAATATTATCCACCGCATCGCCTTGCATACCGAGTATGTCAATGACTTGTTCGGGGCGTTCAATACCCCAATTTTCACAGACTTCTTTGACACCCCAAACCTCAGCTTCATTGCCGTTTTTGGCAGGTTTATACATAAAAATATTTTCAGAAACCAACTGCCCGTAGTCCTTGTCGGGGGTCATCATATACACTTTATAGCCCTCGCGTTCAGCCTGTTTTGACAGCGTACCAATGACATCATCTGCTTCAAAACCTTCGGCAGTGACAATCGGGATATTCATACCCCTCAGTATTTTCATAATCCACGGCAAGCCAAAGGAAATATCTTCGGGTTGTTTATCTCGATTCGCTTTATAATTTTCAAACATTTCGTGCCGAAAAGTCGGTCCAGACAAGTCAAACGAAACAGCCAAGTGTGTCGGCTGTTCGCGTTTCATAACATCCAACAAAACGCGCGTAAAACCTGAAATACAAGACACATTCCACCCTTTTGAGTTCATCAAAGGGCGTGTGATAAAAGCATAATGCGCCCGATACACAAGGGCATGACCGTCGAGAAGAAACAATTTTTTCATATTTTAAAACAATTTTTGACAAATGTAAAACAAAAAAAATAGACCCCTCAGTATTTTTGGAAAAAAAAGGTAACGAACCAGTCGCTTTAGAACCTGCTGGTAGGAGGGTTTGGGTAGGAGGGTGCTGTCATTGTCATCGTTTTTTAGCTGATTTACAAGCAAACAGCGTTAGTGTTAAAGCAAGGAAAAAGAGAATGGGTATACTTCAACATGAAGTATACGTAGGCAAAGGGCAATAAGCAAGGCTTCGTAGCTTACTTAAAATCAATGACTTATAAAAATAATTTCCCGATTATTTAAAGCGAACTACTTATTTCTACTTTGGCACTCAAAAAATCCCGAAGGGATTAAACATGAATAGCCCCGAATGAAATTCGGGGGACAATGATAAATGACGTTAAATAACGCTGAAAGCGTTGAATTTGAATAACCTTTTGTTCAATCCCTTCGGGATTATAGCACTCACATACCGTTTCCCCCGAATTTCATTCG
>JANLQI010000419.1:0-15222 GCA_031367705.1 Saprospiraceae bacterium
CAATCTGTTTTTATCGCAGTTCAATGAACATTCTGAGGATTTATTAAACTATACTGGCTTGAAAAATCCTCTAACTAAATACGGAAAAATATTGTCAAATAATGTAGATTAATTAATTGAAACTCATTAGATGGAGAAAAAATAGCAATTCTATTATTCTCCATCTAATGAGTTTCAATTAATTAATGCACATTATAAAATTGAATTTTCATTGAAAATCAATGAGTTAGTCAAAAAAGATAATGTAGGTTATTTAATTGAAACTCATAAGATGGAGGCAATTGAGACCTTTGCAAAACGATGACGACATTAGACTCAAAGTCACCATTCATCATTCATCATTCATCATTCTGAAAAGCAGCGTTTCCAAAACATAAAGCATCTTTATTTTAGCGTCCAAAAACCGATTTATTTTTGGGACATCGTATCGAAGAAACCTTAAATTACAGCATGTGACGGAATATGAACTCATACAAGGTTGCCTACGCGAAGACCGCGCTACGCAACGAGCATTGTTCAACCGCTATTCGGGGAAGATGATGACGGTATGCCTGCGTTATGCCCGCCACCGCATGGAAGCCGAAGATTTGTTGCAAGATGCGTTTATTAAGGTATTCGATAATATCCGTTCTTTTGAAGGAAAAGGCTCTTTTGAAGGCTGGATTCGACGCATTGTGGTCAATACGGCGTTGAAAAACATCAGTCGGCACTCATTTCAGAAAGAAGGGATTGGTTTAGAAGGCATTCAAGAGTCGTCAGAGGACCCCTCAGTATTTTCACACCTTTCAGAGCAGGAATTGTTGGGTTTGATTGCGAGCTTGCCTAAAGGTTATCGTATTTGTTTCAATTTATATGTTATCGAAGGTTTTAGCCACCGCGAAATAGGCGAAATGCTGCACATTGAAGAAAGCACGTCACGTTCTCAATTGGTCAAAGCGCGGAATATGTTGCAAAATATGGTTCTAAAATCTCAAAAAATCACATTATGAGCAAAAAGAAACATCCATACAACGATTTTTTTCAGAAAAAACTCGACAACCATGAGTCGTTGGTTTCAGACGATTTGTTCAATCGCTTGATGACAGACCGTTCTATGCGTGAAAAACTTGACAACCACGATTCTCCTGTCAACGACGATTTTTTTAATCAACTCATGCGTCAGCGCGAAGGTTCGGACGAACAGCCGTCTGATACCCCTTTGCGTGAACGTCTTTCGGAACATAATTCGGCTGTGCCAAAGCATACTTTCAATGAAATTATTGTCGAGCGTGAACGGCAGCGGCGGGCTTTAGCGTGGCGTTCTGCGACGGCTGTTTTATTATTCTTTTTGACTTATTTTATGTTTATGAATCGTGATTTTATTTTTAATAATAACACAATTAATAAAGATAATTCTATTGATTTAAATAAAGATAAACCGCAGGTTGGAACTAATTTAAATCAAAATAAAAAAGATGATTTTGTAATTGTTGAAAACAAAAAATCAATTATTGAAAATAATATTAAAATTGATAAAACAATTGAATTAAAAGAAAATAAAGATAAAATCTATAATAATAAAGATAAAATCAATGAAAATAGAAATAAAATAGTCGTTGACAATAAAGATAAAACAATTGTAGATAATACTAAATTAAAAACAAATACTAATCAATCAGTAATAATTAATAAAGAATTAAAAAATACTGAGGGGGGGATTTCTAAATTTAAGTCAAATAATAATCCATCAATAATTAGTAATAATCAATTTAAAAATAATTCCTTAAACACGGTTTCTAATTCAACAAATATTTTCGCTAAACACGCAGCCTCACAACAAATAATAATTCCCACAACAACGACGACTGATTTAACAAAAGTAGTCGCAGAAGGAGATAAAGGAGTTGATAGCAAAGTTTTGAAAACGGACAATAACGTCGCTTTTAATGCTTCGCTTTCGACTCCTGAATCTCCTCAATTTGCCCTTGAAAATTTGAGTATTTTAAAGGTGAAAAACATCGCTTTGCCAAGTAAAACCTTAGCAAATCCTTGCGCTGGGCCAGGAGATGGTTGCCCAACTTTTGGTAAAAAACGCAACAGAGGCGATAAGGGCAAAGCCCTTTATGTGGATATTTATGGCGCGCCAGAATACGCTTTCCGCCGTTTGTCCGAAAATTTACCCGAAAATAAGAATTATTTAAATGCCCGTGATACTGTTGAAAAACCTTGGTATGCATTCAGTGCGGGCGCACGGGTTTCCCTCGTTTTTGGCAATGGCTTGGCTGTGCGGACAGGTTTTGTATATGCTCAAACGAATGAAATTGCCGTTTTTGACAGTCTTGGTATAGGTAAAAAAGTGGTTTCAGAGACTTATGTGCCACGTACAGGCGGTGGACAAGATACGATTCGCAAAACAGAAATTACAAGCGGTATTTTCCGCACCACACGTTATAATAGGTATCGCTCGATTGATATTCCTTTGCAACTCGGTTTTGAATTTCCGCTTAACGATTATTGGTCATTTAGTATCAATGGCGGCGCAAATTTCAATATTTCGGCTTGGCGCAAAGCAGATATTTTGAGCGATAAAGGTACACGTATAGATGTATCAAGCGGTTTTGGCGAGCCGAATCCTGTTTTTAATAATTCGTTAGGCATCAGTGTATTCGGCAGCGTTGCCGCTTATCGGCAATTAACAGGCAATTTACAATTGGTCATTGAGCCTTCTGTTAGGTATTATTTACAACCGATAACCCGCAGTGATTATGCCTTGAAACAGGCTTACACGAATGGTGGTTTGATACTCGGTCTGCGCTATCGTTTTTAAAATTTTTATGAGAAACAAAGCAGCATTTTTAATACTCAAAGGCTCTACTTTATAACGACAATAATATATTTTATGGATAATGGATAGTTGATAATGGATAATTAAAGCGTTGAAAATCAGTTTGTTACTACGGATTTATACTTGTATTATATTTAAAAAGGCATTTAAAAAATGAAAAAATTTGCATACTATATAACGGCTTTCTTACTCGTTTTTGCAGTGGCAAGCTGTAAGAAAGACGGCACTGAATTTATACCGAAAGAGACGATTACAATTATTGAAGGAGATACAATTTGGGACGATGATTTATCCGCAAAAAGTAATTTGTCAACGTCACTTTTGCCCCCCCTCAGTATAGAAAAACTCGTGAGCCAACTCAGCGCAGAGCCGAAACGTGATACCTGTAATGCGGAACGTGGCGGTACGATTATCATACCCGACAACGTAACGGTAACGATACCTGCCAATGCTTGTGTCAATGCTCTAAACAAAC
Organism: Saprospiraceae bacterium; assembly: GCA_031367705.1. Classification (GTDB taxonomy): domain Bacteria; phylum Bacteroidota; class Bacteroidia; order Chitinophagales; family Saprospiraceae; genus JAAFJT01. The sequence goes on from JANLQI010000419.1 coordinate 3,300, forward strand.
TTTGCACGGGCAAATTAGACGTTGAAATATTGGTTTTAAGGAAAAAAGGCGATTTTATTGCTTACAATTTACCGACTTCTTCGCTTGGAAGGCAATTAGTTTCTGGCGGTGTGGTGTCTGTTAAAGTGCGCCAAAATGGTCAAGAAGTTAGATTAGGATTGGGAAAAGCCATAAAAGTCAGCTATGTGATGGCTGAACCCGATAATCAAATGCAGCTTTTTGATGGTAAAATAGACGGACGTTTTAAATTTGATTGGCTGCCTATTTCTCTTTTGGGTACGGGCGTTGTGCTGCCTAATGTAACCGTTTGGGCGGATTCATCACAGCAACAACGGAAAGGTTATAACCTCGTTCTCGACCGTTTTGGCTTGATTAATTGTGATAAATTTAGCGGTGATAGTTCTAATTTTAACACTAAATTTAATGTAATACTACCCGAAACCTTTACAAATATCAATACTTCAGTTTATGTGGCTTTCAAAAGTTTAAACTCGGTATTAGCCCTTTCAGGCGATGCCAGAACAAAGACATTTATAACAACTGGGCGTGGTTTGCCTATGGGTCGTGTCGTCACAATTGTTGCGATGGGCTATATTCGGGATAAGTTTTATTTTGCCAAGCAAGAAGTAACGATTCAAACCACAACAGGCGTGCAGTCTGTTCGATTAACACCCGTTGTGATGGACAAAGAAGAGATAAAAGCAATGCTGAATAGCCTTTAAAAATTATTTTTTAATTCTCATTCCTTCATGTTCTGAATACAGTTAAAGTCCTCGGTGCGTCTTGCACACGAGGACTTTTTTAGGTACCTGAGTTTCACCACTATTTCGTTTTTATCTCACCGCTGCCCATTGCCTTCGATTTTACTGAGGGGGGATTGCCAGAATAACGAATATCTCCCGACCCCATAATGTGTGCATCAATGCTTTCCGTTGCGTGGCAATTGATGTTGCCAGAGCCCATTGTTTGAGCTTCTGTCGTTTTTGTGATGAACCCATCAGCGTCAATATCGCCAGAGCCAGTTACTTGAAATTCGGCTTTGTCGCCTGTGCCGTTGATGTCAAAATTACCTGAACCTAATACAGTTGCTTTTAACTCCGTTGCTGTTGTTGTACCCATTTTGATGTCGCCACTACCGCCGATTTCGACATTAATTTTCTTTGCAGTCAAGCCATCAGCCGTTTTAATATTGCCTGAACCAGAGACTTTTATGTCTAAATCATCAGCATTGAAGGCAGATTCCAAGGTCATATTGCCCGAACCACTGAGTTCGATGCTGGATACTGAGGGGGTCTCGACATAGACATTGAGTTTGTCGAAGTTCAAATTCCAAGAGCCTTCCTTGAATTTGATGCGTAAAATGCCGTTGTCAACGACAGTTTCTAAGATTTCGGAGATGTTTTTTTGACCTTCAACAACGACTTTATAGGTCGCACCTTGTTTGATAATAACATCTGCGGAAGCCATGAGGTCAATACCTTTGAAATCTTTCACATCGCGGTCTTGTTTTTCCATAGCGCCTTTGCCTGTGATGCGTTTAGTGTTAAATAGCCCGAAGCCATCGTCGCAAGAAGTGAGTAATAACAAAAAAGCGCACGATGCAATGATTAATTTTTTCATTTTTTGAATTGGTTGAATGAATAGATGATTGAATATGTAATGATGAATGATGAACGATGAATGGACGTAAAGCGTTTATTTTCGTTTACGTACTTATTTTACCTCTTTGATACCGATTTTGAGAAAAAGGTTTCGGGTAAAGTCGTTTTTTTACAAAAAAAGAGAAATATACCCCCTCAGTATATTTCTCTTTTTTAGCAAAAAATGGGTTGAATTTTGAACTTTAAGTACGTAAACGAAAATTAGATTCCGTGCTGATATTTGATAATCAACGCTTTACATCCATTTATCGTTCATCATTCATCATTACTTACCTCGATATAATGTCGCCACTACCTGAAACGCGTGTTTTAACAGAAGCGGGTTTGCCCGAGTAACGAATGTCGCCAGAGCCGCTTATCGTTGCATCCAATTCTTTTGTGACATTAAGCGATATATTGCCTGAACCACTGACGGTGCAGCGTGCTTTTTGCGCTTTCAAGTTTTCGGCTTTCAAATTACCTGAACCGCTGATGCTTAAATCAACAGACTCGACAGCACCTGCCAAATCCACATCGCCTGAGCCACTGATGCCTACTGAAAGGTTGCCATATTTGATGTTATTCAAGTCGAAATTACCCGATCCGCTGATGTTAACGTTTAGTTTTTCGCCTGAAAGCGTACCTTCTGCTTCAACATTGCCGCTGCCAGACATGCCGAGATAGTCAAAAGATGGTGCTTCAATAGTGATTTTCAAAGGCGAGTTATAACTCATAGAATAGCCTTTTTCAAAACCAATTTTCAAATTGCCGTCAATAACTTCGGTTTTCAAAAGAGCGAGGATATTTTTTTGACCTGAAACAGTGACTTTGTAGCTGCCAGAAGTTTGTTTCAAGGTAATATCGGCACTAATACTCGATTTGAATCCTTTGAAATTTCTAATATCACGCGTTTCAGTGACCGTAGGGCCTTCGCCGCGGACTTTTTCACCACCATTCCAATTGTTCCAACTGCCGTTATCGTTGTCATTGTCATTGTTTCGGTTTTTTGATTCCTTTTTGTTTTGGGTTTGTTGTGCAACGGAGATACATGCTGTTGCTAAAAATGCGAGAGCGAGAAGGAAGAACTTTTTCATAATATTACAATTTAGATTTTGTTTAAAAAATGATTTTAATGACTGTTATGAACAGACATAGAAAGACAGTTGAAAGTTGCAAAGACTCTACGATTATTTTCGTAGAATTGAAAAATTAACACATTTTATCCCATTCGCGCTGTAATTGTTCTCGATTGACAGGCACAACGCCCGGTATTTCACAGACTTGACTGCCTGCCAGATTCGACAATTGAGCGATTGTATCGCGGTCTAAATCCAAAGCCAAACATAAAGCGGCCACACTGATGACCGAATCACCTGCGCCACTGACATCAGTGATGTTGCGGGGTTGAATAGGGTAAATTTGCCCTTTTCGTTCCCCCTCCCGATTTTCTCGGGATGTTCCATCAGTATTTTGGTCATTTAAATACAAACCTTTGCTTGACAGCGTAATCATGGTGTAACGATTGGCTAATTGGCTGTTTAAAAAAGCAGTTGCTTCTTGAAGTGAGGCGAGTTCGGGATAGATGTCAAACGTTACAGCATCGCGTATTTCCTTTAAGTTGGGCTTAAAAAGTGTGGCGTTTTTATAACTCAAAAAATTATGACGCTTAGGGTCGACGGCTGTTGGAATGCTTAGGCGCAAGGCTTCCGACATAATGTCTTGGATAGTCGTATGAGACAAAACGCCTTTGTTGTAGTCTTGAAAAATAATAACGTTGATATTTTGTTTTTCTAAAAAATCTTTAATTTTTGATAGAAAAACAAGGCGAAACGTTTCATCTATGTCTTTTGTGATTTCACTGTCCACACGCAACATTTGCTGCGTACCTGCCATGATGCGGGTTTTAACCGTTGTTATACGTTTGTCGGAAGCGACAATGCCAACGGTTGGCAAATCGTTTTTTGTCATTAAATTCAAAAAATCCCCCCCCTCAGTATCTGCGCCAATAACGCTGAAAAGATAAGGCGTTGCGCCCATCGCTTTGATGTTTAATGCGACATTGGCTGCGCCACCGAGACGGTCTTCGGTATTGCGTAATTCGACGACGGGAACGGGTGCTTCGGGTGAAATGCGGTTCACTTTGCCGTGCCAATAGCGGTCTATCATCACATCGCCAACGATGAGGACGTTGACTTGCGCGAGTTGGTCAAAAAGTTCTGTTGTGTTATGCATGGTGCAAAAATATTGGTTAGGTATAGTAAACGGAAATTGAATAGGTTTTTTATTTTTTTTTGTAAAAAAAAGCAAAAACCTATTCAATTTCCGTTTACTATACCTGATATTATTTTCTCAGTTGCCCCTTGATTTTTGAGGACATATTCTGACGTTGCATTAGAAGCGATGCGGTAATTTTTCTCAATCAATAAATCATTCATCACTTTTAGAAATTGCGCTTTATCTGCAACTGAAAACGCACCGCCTGTTTCGACTAAACGCACAGCTTCTGCAAATTTTTTGTATTTCAATCCAAAAATGACGGGTAAATCGAAGGCAATAGGTTCAAGGGTGTTGTGGATGCCTGAACCAAATCCGCCACCAATATATGCCACTCGACCATAACGATAAATGGCGGACAACATACCCATATTATCTATTAAAAGAATACGAGAGGATTGATGACTAATGACTGATGACTGACGACTGATGACTGAATAACGAAGAGCTTTCTCGGGTAAAAGTTTTTCTAATCGGTCTATATTTTTAGTTGAAATGTCGTGCGGTGCGAAGATGAAACGCCAATCTTTGAATTGTGCATCTGAAAAAAGGTTGATGATGATTTCCTCATCGGGTTGCCAAGTACTGCCGCCGATAAAAACAGGTGCATCACCTACGAATTGTTCGATGATTGGGAAATGTTTTGATTCTTTGGCAATAGCCACAACGCGGTCAATGCGTGTATCGCCTACGCAAGTGACTTCGGTCAAACCTTGTTTTTTGAGCAAAAATACTGAGGGGGTGTCTTGAACGAAAATATGCTGAAATGTTTTGAGTACACGTATTAATATAGGTGTGTAGGGATTGAGCGGTGAAAACTGTTTTTCTCTGAAAATGGCTGAGACGAGTAGGGTAGGGACTTGGCGACGATTCAATTCTGTGAGATAGTGATACCAAAATTCGTATTTGACAAAAATGGCTAAGTCTGGTTTGACTAAATCTAAAAACTGGCGTGCGTTTTTCGCACTATCTAAGGGCAAATAAAAAACATGGTCGGCAAAAGCGTAGTTTTTACGAATTTCATAACCCGAAGGGGAAAAGAAGGTTAAAATGATTTTATACTGATGGTGCATCCCGAGACAATCGGGAGGGGTCTCTTTTTTCAATTGTTCGATGATGGGGCGACCTTGTTCAAACTCACCGAGGGAGGCGACGTGTATCCAGAGGGTTTTGTGTTTTGGGTTGTGGTTTTGAGAAAGGCTGTTTTCGATTGTTTTGAAAATGTCTTTTCTGCCATTTATCCACAGTTTGGCTTTTTCGTTGCCGAATATTGCGGCTGTGTAGATGCCGATTTTGTAGAGGCATAGGGAAATGTTGTAGAGGAATATCATGAGTGATTTTTTTTGCCAATAATTAATATTCAAGCGCAGCCGCATTGACGTTTGTGAAAATAGAGATTGACCAACCGATACGGACACCATATAATATGTCCAATCGTTTGAGGTCGTCGTGCAGCATGGTATCGAAATTGAAGCCACGGCGGTTGCGAGTGAACCCCTCAGTAAATTCAAATCCTGCAAAAAAGTTGAAAGTTCGGTCACGGCTGACCATTTGATAGCCGACAAACTGGGTTAAGGCAACGCCTGACGTGTAGCGGTCGTAACCTTTGGCGTAAGGCACATCGATTTGCGGGACGGAACCTTGTGAATTGTCTTGAATGCGGATGCGGTGATTGAGCCAACCACCACCGAGTGCGAGCCGAATGCCGCCGAAGCGATTACCATTGTCGTGCAGTTTGACAATTTTGGCAACAGATGCGCCTGTATATAGCCCACGCATACGGAGAACGACATCGGCATAAGTATTGGTTTCGCCGATGATGTTGCCGTCGGTTGTTCTGATTTTTGCTAAAACGTCTTCATTCACGCTTTGTCCAAAAAGATACTGCATATATAAGGAGTAAGACCAACCTGATGGAATACGGACATATTCGATGCCACCGCCTACGCCGAGGATGTTGCCAAAACGTTTTGCCATATCTCCTTTGGGTATTTGTGCGCCAAAGGAAGCGGTGATATTAAAGGTGTTGAAATTTTTGGGTAAATTGCGTTGTTGCGCTTTTGAAGGTAACGAAAACGCTAAAACGAAAAAAAATATCAATCTTTTCATAATGAGGATGCCTGTTTTTGCTCAATTTTAAATTTTTGTAAAAGTAGATACTATGGGCATAAAAACGTGAAAATTCTGAAGAGGAAGTGATTTGTCATGAATAATAGCTTAAAGAAGCGGTCAAAAAAATAGGTTTTTTTTGAAAAATATATTTGCTTTTTTCACCTTTAAGCCATGTCGGCGTTTAAAACTTTGATTTCATACCCTAAAAAAGGTATTTTTGCCTTTCTATTTGCATTTCGTTAAAATATATTTAAAAAGGCATTGCGTTTATTCAATTAGGTTTATATCTTTGTCCTATCAAATCCGAAAGGAGAATGATTCTTACATAATTATTTTTCTATGAAAATATTTAAACCAAAACCGTATAATAGAACGCATGATAAAAACTTGACATTAACAAACAAACAGAATTAACCAATCGAAGCAGTCCCGTGAACATGAAGCATATTAATTAAAGCTTCTTCCCTTAAACCGACATATTATTTTTCTTTTCTTTCGGACTCTCTTAATTGGCTTTACAGCAATTCCGTTTTTATTCTACATGCCATTCGGCAAATGTTATTGACGATGAATACATCGCATGGGTTTTCTGTGTCTGTATTCAAAACTACACGCAATGTTGTGTTGTTGGGCAGTCTATGTCTGCGCGCAGTTGAGTGGGTCAAGAATATCATATCTTCATGTTTCCTGATTTATTTAAGTTTTGGGTTTTACTGCCCCCTCAGTAATAAAGTATGTTTTTTATTTAATGGATAATGGATAGTTGAATAATGGATAATTTTAAAGAGTTGAAAATCAATTTTTTGATAAAATACTTTTAGATAAACCATTTTTAATTGTTCTGTTTTGAGTCTATTATTATTTGATTCTGTAAGTTTATGTACAGCCTTACACAATCATAAAATTAGAAAGCTAAAGGCTTTTTAAAATAGACAAACAAATAAGCGATTATTCAAATAAACAAAGAGTTAGGTTCGGATAAAATAACAGATTAAAAGATTGGTTTGTACCAATTCTTATAAAATCAAGAAAAAATCCAACAAAGCTTGATTCTAAAAAAAGTTCTTTGTCATCATTACATATATGTTATACGCTTTTTAACGATTTAAGTTTTGCGGAGGGTTGCCCAATGACTTAATGATTTAAAAACGGATATCAATAACTAAGAATTATAAAGAAAATCTTATACATATTTTACTTACGCGCTTTTAAACCTTTATTTCTTAATTAATCAATTCTAAATTTTTTCTCATGAAGAAAATGAATTTTTACTCAAATGGTCTCAAGGCTTTCTTCGCTCTGGCGATGATGCTTATGACGATCAACATACAGGCACAAGTGTCCTGTATTGGTGGTTCGCCTACCTCTCCAGGTGCGAATTTCACTTTCAACTGTGCTAATCCAAGCATGCCTCAAGTGCAAGACATTGTCATCACTCAACAGGTTTGTTCAGGAACTGTTACAGTTACATCTTTGGGCGGTACGCCAATTACAACTGCTGCAGCTTTACAAGGTTACATCGGCAAAGTAGTTATCGTAACAGCTTCAAATGTAGTGACTGCTGGTCCTGACGGTATTTGTACTGGTGTTGGAGCTGCGGACAATGTTCTTTTGGCTGGCTCATGCTGGGGTTACCTCATGATCGAAGACAAAACAGCACCAATTCTTGGTACTTGTGTTCCAAACATCACTTTGACTTGTGCTCAAGCAGCATCAGTTACAGATTTGTGTGTGACTGGTCAATTCAATGGTGCTTCAAATGCTAAAGTATGTAGCCCACTTGCACCAACAGGCACAGTGATAGAATGTTCAAAATATGAGCAATCTTACGTTGATGCGGGTACTATCAACCCTTGTACTGGTGGTACTATTACTCGTACTTGGACATTGAAAGACATTTGGGGGAATACTGCTTCACCTTTTTGTGTACAAACTATTACTGTAACAGCTGCACCTGCATTTGTAGCACCTGCTGCATTGACTCCTGTAAAATTGCAGTGTCAAGATGTAACAGCAGCCATGAAAGAAGCTATCTTAAATGGTACGGATCCTAACAAATACACACTTACGGGTTGTGGTCTAAGCGTAGATCCAAATCCAAGTGTTAGAATGTTACAGTTGTGCGGTAATGGCATGAAAATTATCCGTAACTGGACAGTTATTGATATGTGCGGTACACCTATGGTTAAAGGACCTGTTGAGCAAATCATCGAAATTGTGGATGAAACAGCTCCAGAAGTAAGTGTTACATATCAAAACTATAGTCTTGAAGCAGATGCTGATTGTGCTTATATGAATGGTATGTCAATGGCTCGTGTTCTTCAAAAACTAAAATTGTTGAATGCTGTTACAGCTGATTTCACGACACCTGTAAAAGGTACAAAAACATTGACAAGTAAGCCAACTATTACACTTGTTCCACGTGCAGATGCTAACGTTTGCAACATGGCTTCTATCTTCTTTACGTTGAAAGGTGCTGATGTAAGTTGTGGTAATGGCTCTGTTACTTATTCAAGTAATGACAGCCGTATCAGATTCAACGGTGCTACCACAGCTACTGTTGCTGGTAATGCAGTTGTTACAGTTACAGGTACTATTATGAAAAGCCAGGGTGTTAACTTTACAGTTATCGTTACGGATGTTTGTGGTAACACAAACCGTCAAGACTTTACTGTTGACATCAAGGACAATGTTGCACCACAAGTTGTTTGTGTTGAAGAAACACGCGCTACTTTAGGTTCTGATGGTACAGTACGTATCTATACACAAACATTTAACAACCGTTCTTCTGACAACTGTGGAATCGAAAGTATGCACGTTCGTCGTGCGACAATCGCAGAAAATGCTTGCGGTGGTGTCTTAGGTAACAACCCAGATCTTTGTTGGAATGACTATGTTAACTTCAACTGTGGTGATTTAGGTAGAACAGACATTATGGTTGTATTACGTGCTGTTGACGCAGCAGGTAACTACAGTGACTGTATGGTTAATGTAACAGTTGATGACAAAACAGGTCCAATCTGTATGAGACCATTGGATATTTCTTTACTTTGTACTGATCCTACTTTGAGCAGCTACAAATCATTGTTTACAACGCCTTCAGCGTTTGACAATTGTGGTATCAAAACGACAACATTCGCAGACGACAAAGAATTAACTATTTCTTGTGGTAAAGGTGATGTCACACGTACTTGGACATTTACAGACTGTGCTAATACAACAACTACTTGTACACAAAAATTGACTGTAACGCCAGTATATGGTTTTACAGTACCAAGAATTGCTGACGAAACTAAATCTTGTGCTTTGGGTGCTAATGGTATCGACGCTATTATGGAAGCTGACAGAAGAACAATACTTGCTTCTGCTACTTTGACTACTGCTAATGGTGCTAAGACTTGTAGCGCACCAATTGTAGAAACTGAATATTGGAAATACAGTAGCTCACAATACTGCCAAATCTACCGTATTCGTTACACAATCATAGACAAGTGTGATCCTTTCTATGATTATAACCCAGCTTCATTGGTTGCAGGCAACTGTGGTGTAATGTATCAAAACGGTCAAGCCGGTCCTTTGGCTTGGTTAGGTGCACCTAATGCTACTTGTACTCAAATAACAAGTGTTGCTTTCGGAGCTGCTAGTACTAAGCACATTGTTGTTTACGAACGTTTCATTAATGTTAACGACGTAACACCACCGACATCTACAATTCCAACAGCTCCTGATGCTTGTACAACATACAACACACCTGGTGCTTCTGGTGGTACACAAGTATTGAATCAAGGTTGTACTTGGTCTTATTACAATACATTGAATGGTGCTGACAATTGTGGTACAAACGGTACTGCAGCTTCAGACCCTGCTACTGTAACGTTCATGTGGAGACTTGTTGTGAAAAACGTTACTGGCGTAACTACTGGTGCACAAGTTGCAGTTGGTAACACAGCGCTTCTTGACTTTAGAAACATGTTATTCGGTACTTATACTCTTTGCTACCGTGTAACTGACCTTTGTGGTAACATGTCTCAAGAATATTGCTTCGATATCTCAGGTAAAGATTGCAAAGCTCCGGAGATTCTTGTTCACAACAAAATCGTTGCTTTAGGTGGTGTTCCTGGTAATGCAACAACAGGTATGGCTATCCTTAAGTATATTGATATCCGTAACCGTATCACAGACAACTGTGCTGGTGACTTGACGAATGATAGCAAAATCAGATTGGAAAAAGGTGGTGCTACTACCGCTATTGCTCCTGCTGCTACTGCGACTCAAGAAGTTATGTTCACTTGTGCTGATTTGCAAATTACTCCTCTACCAGCAAGTACTTATGCTTCTCAACGCGACATTACTGTACGTGTTTGGGCAGTTGACAATGCTGGTAACTGGAACTATGCTCTTTCTACAATCACATTGCAAGACAACGATCGTATCTGTGCAACAGGTACAGTAGCTATCTTCGGTGCGGCTCGTACAGAAAGCAATTCAGTTGTTAATAATGTAACAGTTTCTGCAAGTGTAAATGGTGCTGCTGTTTCTTCTGCAACAGTTGCAAATGGTTCATACAACTTTACAATGGATCAAACTACTAACGTACAAGTACGTGCTGCTAAAAACAATAACGAAGATGCTGCACAAGGTGTAACAACATTCGACATTGCTAAAGTTAGCCAACACGTATTGGATATTGAGAAATTTGCATCTCCTTATCAAATGATTGCTGGTGACGTTGACAAATCTGGTGAAATTGATGCAACTGACATGTTACACATGCGTCGTTTCATCTTGAAAATCACGCCAAGCCTTCCTGGTGGTAACTTCCGTTTCATTGACAAAGCTTACACATTCCGTAACGCTGCCAATCCATTCGGCGAAGACTTCCCTGAAGTTGTAAACATTGCTTCATTGACTGCTAATACTGCTGCTAACTTCGTAGCTGTTAAATTAGGTGACGTGAACAATTCTTACAGTGCTTTGGCACCACGTAGCTCACGTACATTGTCTTTCCTTGCGAACGACATGAATGTAGTTGCTGGTAACGAATACACAGTAAATATTGCTGCTGACAAAATGGATGCTGCTGCTTTCCAAGGTACATTCAGCTTCAACGGTGCAACTGTTAAAACAGTTAAAGCGGGTAGCTTGAATAACATGACTGACGGTAACTTCGGTATCTTCTCTAACGCTGTAACAACAAGCTGGAACGGTAAAACTCAAGATGCATCTGATGTATTGGCTATCACTTTTGTAGCTAACAAATCTGGTAAATTGAGCGATATGTTAACAGTAAACAGTGCATTAACTCAAGCTGTTGCGAACGACGCTGCAGGTAACGAGATGAATGTTAACTTGAAATTCAACACAGGTAAAGTTGCTGGTGGCGAGTTCGCTCTATACCAAAACCAACCTAACCCAGTTGCTAACGAGACAACAATCGGTTTCAACTTACCTAAAGACGGTCAAGCACGTTTGACTATCACTGCAGTTGATGGTAAAGTAGTTAAAGTTCTTAACGGAACTTACAAAGCTGGTTACAATACAGTAACTGTGAACAAGTCTGACTTGAACGCAAGTGGTGTATTCTACTACCGCTTAGAAACTGCTGACCACAGCGCGTCTAAGAAAATGGTTATCATTGAATAATCATAAATAGTGTATAGTGGATAATGTATAGTGGATAATTAGTATAATTGTCCATTATACATTGTCCATTATCCTCTAACTAAAATCCATTTTAAAGAAATATGCTTTAAATCGGTTTTTGGGATGGCCTCTCGCGACTTTTAGTCCGAGGGGCTTTTTTTATTTAAGGATGAATCCCCCGACCCCAAGGGGGAGGTTGAACTACTCCCCTTTGGGGTCGGGGGATTCATCATTAAACAAAAAAGCCGACCCCT
>JANLQI010000422.1:0-3200 GCA_031367705.1 Saprospiraceae bacterium
TCACCTGTTTTACAAGCAGTAATACTTACTCCTGTATTTTTACCATACTGGTCTTTTCTTATACATTCTATAAAAGCAAAACCGCCTTTTACTAATGTTCCATTTATTCCATTCTTCTCATGAGCAAAGACTTGTCCATTATGAACTGTCTTTATCAGACCAAAGCCTTTTGATGAATCAAACCAGTCTACAATACCATAATCGTTGAAATCCATGTTTTTTTTACGTTCTAATTTGTAAATAATAAAAGCATAAAAGAAATTATTTTAAAAGCAGATTCTCAAAAGAAGCAAATCAGAAAGGAAAAACTGTTTTTGCTTTCAAAACGTATGTTAGGAATTTACATGGCAATTATAGGCTTTACAAAAATAAATATACAATTGCTAACATAAAAAAGTATTCCACAGTATTTTTACTTTTTTAACAGCTAAACGGTTGACTATCAGGGCACTCGAATTGGATTATCATTTGTTGGATAAATTTGACCTGCTCTAACACAATTAGGGCAATAATTGTAATAATACATTGGCTCGGCTTCTACTTCCAATCTATCAAAACATTGAAATCTAATTTCGGTTGCTTTTGTAGCTCTTTTTGCTGCCAATACTGGGTCAATGTTTCGACATTCTATATTGTACATAAACACATTGAAGCCAATAGTCAAATCTATATTAGTCATATCCTGCCTTGCACCACAAACATATTGAACATTTGGACAAGCAGCAATTAGCTGATAAGCAACTTGATTTAAGCCACCTCTGCAACAATATAACATAATTATTGCATTTTTATTCAGGCAGTTACTTTCACAAATAAGCGCACCAATTTGCTCCCAACTTAAAATGAATGAATTATTGTCGCCAAAACCAACAGCATTACCATGTGCTGCAAAGTATAGGTAATCATATTTTTCACCGTTTTTAATTGTCTCAATTAATTCATCAATTGTTTTTACATCTTTATGCGTGGCATCAATATCATAATCTTCTGCATGGCAAAATATATTATAAATTGCACGATCTGGTATATCTGTGCTTGCTCTTAAAACCAGTAATTTTTTATTCATATAATTTTTATCTTATTTTTTAATGATACAGAGTTTCATACCTACTCACAATAATTATACTACAAGGTAAAGTATTCTCAAACGAAGCAAATCAGAAAGGAAATCCATTTTTACGTTAAAAGTGTATGTTAGGAATTATACGCCAAAAGTAGCTTTATGTATTCAATAAGCACCGACAATTGACATATTGTTAACACATTCCCCCTCAGTAAATCACGAAGGCAAGTCATTTTCAACGCTAAAACCTCACCAAACATAAGTCCCAGTATAGTAGCAATTCGTTAGATTTTACCCCCCTCAGTATATGTGATATGAAAGACGACATTCATTTTTAAGTTAACGGTAGAGGTCATAAAACAGTTTCACAAGTAAATCTTTATGCGGATTTTGGGTATGTAGAAGATATAGATGTTTAAATACATCTTTCATTTAAAAGACCTATTCAGACTTATTACCCCCTTTCTTATGCTCTCTAACCCCCACTGCCTTCGCCCACGTCTCATACGCCCCCCTCAGTACAGCGACCTGTTTGGGCGATTTAGAAGCCAAATTATGGGTTTCGCAAGGGTCAGTTTTGAGGTCGTAGAGTTCCCAATCGGTATCGTCGGTGTCTTTGACCAATTTCCAATCGCCTTGTCTTATGGCTTGATTGCCGTCATGTTCCCAGCAATAGGTTCTGGAGGTCGTATTTTTACCATTCCAAAGATAAGATAAACTTTTGCCAGGTAGATTTTGGGTCGGAACACCCGCCAACTCCAAACTGGTGGGCAACAAATCCATGACGTGACCTATTCCTTCCACAAAACCCGCTTGGGCTTTTATTTTTGAAGGAAATTGAATGATACAAGGCGTAATCATGCCGCCTTCATGCAGAAATCGCTTGTATTTTTTAAAAGGCGTATTCGAGACATTCGCCCACGGCGTATCGTAGGTGACATAAGAACCGCGTTCGCCAATTTTTACTGACGGGTCATTGAATTTTCTATTGTCCACATTTTCGGCACAGCCGCCATTGTCGGAGATAAAAACAATCATCGTGTTGTCATATTGCCCATTGGCTTTGAGGGTTTGTATCAACTTCCCAATGTTTTGATCCATGCGGTCTATCATGGCGGCATACACTGCCATTTTTCTCACCCATCTGGCTTTATCCGTTGCTTTGTTCCATTCTGGAATATCATCAGGGCGGGGTGTGAGTTGGTATCGTTTATCAATCAAACCGAGTTTTATCATTTTTTTGTAGCGGTTGCTTCTTGTTACATCCCAACCTTGTTCATACAGTTTTTCATACTTCACCACATCCGATTCATAGGCATGAAGTGGAAAATGTGGTGCAGTATAAGCCACATACAAAAAGAAAGGCTTATCGGCATGGTCTTTTTTCTGAATATCCAAGTATTCAATCGCATGGTCTGTAAACGCATCGGTCATGTAGAACCCCTCAGTAGGCGGCGTGATTTCTGTATCATCCAAGACAATATGCCGTTTGCCGATTTCGGCAGGAATGATTTCGTAAAAACTGGAAGCACCCGATATCAAGCCAAAATAATGCTCAAAACCTCTTTTGAGGGGCCAATGTTCTTGTCGTTCGCCGACGTGCCATTTGCCTGTCATATAGGTATTGTAACCTACTTTTTTTAATTCTTCTGCAATGGTGGGGTATTTATCGTTGAGGAATCCTTGATAGGGACCGGGTTGTATTTTCGCTTTTTCTCCCGAAACCATATTCCCCATGCCGACTGTGTGCGGATATTGTCCTGTCAAAAGCGCCGCGCGGGTCGGGCAGCAACGGGCATTGTTGTAGAAGTTCCGCAACTTAATGCCATTGGCTGCCAATTGGTCAATATTAGGAGTTTTGACTTCACCACCATAACAACCAATATCTGAATAACCCATATCATCTGCCATGATGAAAATGATATTGGGCTTTTGAACGGCTTGTTTTTTGGTACTACCTATGAGAATTAAAAACAGAATGATGATGGTTGTTAAACCCAGAAGGTAGGGTAGGGCTTTTTTCGATTGTTGGATTGGTTGATGTTTCATATTGCTGTTTAGATTTTAGATGTAGATAAATGCCTCAAAGATTTTGCACATATTTTGCTACCGACATTGAGAAATTCTTAAATAATGG
>JANLQI010000424.1:0-5663 GCA_031367705.1 Saprospiraceae bacterium
TTAAAAAAAATATTTAAAAAATTTGAAATTTAAAAGTAAAAAACAAGTCTTCCATTAAAAGAACGTTTTTCTAAAATCAGTACCGATAAAGCGTTGAAAATCAACTAAATCCCTTATTTGGTGGTAGTTTTATGCTGTTTAAACAGATAATTGATAGCCTGAGTGGGAAAATTATTTTCAAAAAAACTTTGTTAAAAGCCTTTTTTCTATGGAAAAAATAGCTCACCTTTGCACTCCACGATATGAAACACAACTGGACAACGATAATCACTTCTACACCCACATGGAAGTTTACATAAGCGAGTTTGAAATATTACAATGAGAAATTTACTACGCTCGGCTTACACGCACACCAGCAATTTTTAAAAAAAAATTAATGAACAGAGGCTGAAAATGCCCCCTAATAATTTGCTGAAAAATATGAATAAGGACTGTACAACAGTATGGGATAACTGTCTGCATACAATACGGCGGAATGTCAACGCTCAAAGCTTTAAAACATGGTTCGATCCGATTAAGCCGGTCAGACTCGAAGGCATGTCTTTGACGATACAAGTTCCTAATAAATTCTTCTACGAATGGTTAGAAGAGCATTACGTTGCGCTGCTTAAAACCACCATTCGTCAAGAACTCGGTGATAAAGGGCGGCTTGAATATCAAATTATGAATGGTGCACAGCAGCAAACCCAAACTGCTACAACGTCTCCAGCTACCCCCTCAGTATCTAAGAAAGAATCAAGCGACGCGAATACGAATACACCTGAAAGCTTGAATACAGATAATATCAAAAATCCATTTGTCATTCCAGGTATTCGCCGCATAAAAGTTGACCCACAACTCAACCAAAATTACGGCTTCGATAATTTTATTGAAGGTGATTGCAACCGTTTGTCACGTTCCGCAGGTTTGGCAGTAGCCAAAAAACCAGGTGGCACAGCGTTCAACCCTTTGTTCATTTTCGGCGGTGTCGGTCTCGGTAAAACGCATTTAGCGCAAGCCATTGGCAATGAAGTTGTCCGTAGAGACGACGGCAAGAACGTACTATATGTATCGTGTGAAAAATTTGGTAATCAAGTTATTCAATCTATAAAAAATAATGCAGTTGGTGATTTGGTCAATTTTTATCAAATGATTGACGTGCTTATCGTTGACGATATTCAGTTTTTGTCTGGTAAAAACAAAACGCAGGAAATCTTTTTCCATATTTTCAACCAGCTTCATCAAACTGGCAAGCAGTTGGTTTTTACGTGCGACAAAGCACCCAAAGACCTCGACGGCATGGAAGAACGCCTCATCAGCCGCTTCAAATGGGGCTTAAGTGCCGACTTGCACACGCCCGACTTGGAAACACGTATCGCCATTTTTGAAGCAAAAATGACTATGGAAGGCGTTGATATGCCTTCAAATGTTACTGAATTTATTTGTTATAACGTTAAAAACAATATCCGCGAACTCGAAGGTGTCCTCATTTCGCTCATTGCTCAATCTATGCTCAATCAACGAAATATCGACATCGAACTCGCCAAAGAGGTCATTAAAAACTTTGTTCAACACATCAATAAAGAAATCACGGTTGACTTCATCAAGCAGATGGTTGCCGACCATTTCAACTTGCCGATTGACAAACTCGCTGCCGAAACGCGCAAACGTCAAATCGTCATCGCGCGTCAGCTCTCTATGTATTTGGCAAAAAATATGACCAATTCATCGCTCAAAGCCATCGGCGACCAATTTGGCGGACGTGACCACTCGACGGTCATTCACTCCTGCCGTGCCGTCCAAGACTTGATGGATACAGACGTTATTTTCAAAGACACCGTTTCAGATTTGGAGAAAAAGATTAAGATGAGTTTGAATGGAGGTTGATTTTTCAGAAAGAAAAAAACCGCAAAGTGACAGTCACTTTGCGGTTTTTTTTATACTTTCAAGCCTCATATTTCAATCAATAAAATTCACAAATTAATGATAATAAATTCAAAGTTACCAAACGTCGGTACGACCATTTTCACAACCATGTCAGCCCTTGCAGAGCAACATCAAGCCATCAATTTGTCGCAAGGATTCCCCAATTTCGATACGCCAGAAGAGTTAAAAAACTTGGTAAATTTGCACCTACAACGGGGCATGAATCAATATGCACCTATGGCAGGTGTCTTGAAATTAAGAGAAGTTTTGGCAGAAAAAGTACAAACTTTTTATCGCTGCATCGTTGACCCACAAACAGAAATAACGATAACTGCTGGCGGTACACAAGGGCTTTTCACTGCTATTGCTGCCTTCATTCGCCCCGATGATGAAGTCATTTTGATTGAACCAGCCTACGATTCTTATGCACCGAGCGTCGAAACATTTGGCGGAAAAGTCGTTGCTTATCGCCTTGCACCCCCTCAGTATAAAATTGATTGGGCAGCCTTTGCACAGCTTATTACAGCCAAAACAAAAATGATAATCATCAATACGCCGAACAATCCTACTACCAAAACTTTGACTATCAATGATTTAGAAACATTAGACACATTAACTCAAGGAACAAATATCCTCGTTTTAAGCGATGAGGTTTACGAACATTTGATTTATGACGAACGCCCACATGCCAGCGTATTGAGGTTTCCAGAACTTTTCAAACGCAGCATCGCTTGTTATTCATTTGGTAAAACGTTTCATGCAACAGGTTGGAAAATCGGTTACGTTGTTGCGCCCGAACCTTTGATGCGGGAGTTCAGAAAAGTGCATCAATTCAATGTCTTTTCAGTCAACACACCTATCCAATATGCCTTAGCTGATTATATGGAAGACGAAGACAACTACCTCTATTTGCCTGATTCTTATCAAGCCAAAAGAGACTTTTTTCTTGAAAAGATGGCAACGTCTCGCTTGCGCCCTTTGGTCAGTGAAGGCACCTATTTTCAGTTATTTGACTATTCACAAATTAGTGATAAAAATGACTTTGAATTTTGTAAATGGCTGACAACGGACGTTGGCGTAGCAGCGATACCCGTTTCTGTCTTTTATACTGAGGGGGCCTATGCTGATGAAAAAATCATTCGTTTATGTTTTGCTAAAACGGAGAATATGTTGGAAAAAGCGGCTGAACGGCTTTGTCAGATATGAAAATAGCCCCTCATTTTTCATAAATGGCTAAAATTTATAACCTATTTCGAAAGCACCCTGTAGCCTCAATGCAGGGTCAGTACTGCCTTTAGGTCCAAAAACGCCAATGCCAAGTTTAACACCTAAAAGAATATTGTTTTTTGTAACTTTCTGAAAACCAGCGTTTAACAAAACGCTTAAAGTATTCTTAGGTAGCTGTTCATATTTGTAAACAGGTACATTTTTGAATTTGAATGCGCTATATCCTAAACCTAACTCACTATAAAACCCTTGCATCAACTGCTTTCCAAAATAATAACGGGTGTCTAAACCAAAATAACTAACAGCCGATTTTGAACTGGCTGTATTGTAACCTACACTACAACCAACCGTCATTTTTTTCAAAACTGCCATTTCAATGCCCACTTTTCCACCCGTGAAAAAGCTGTCATCATAACTGATATTGTATCCATCTACGCCCAAAGACGCTTTTAAAGCGATATTGTCTTGTGCTTTTAGAGAAGTAAAAACAAGGTAAAACAGAAATGTCAAGATGAGTTGCTTCATTTTTAATGATTTTAAGTGATGTAATTGTGAAATTTTAAACGTCAAATTTAAAAATCAAAATTTGAGATTTTACTTTTCTTATATTGCTTAACAATTATTTAACTGACTTGAATATAAAAAAAGCGGTTGTCAAAACAAAACGTTTCGATAACCGCTTTTTTATACCCCTCAGTATGACTACACTTTTTCCGCTGTCACCTCAATACTCAACTCCGCTAACTGCACATCTTCGATAAACGAAGGTGCGTCAATCATAATATCACGTCCTTGATTGTTTTTAGGGAAAGCGATGAAGTCTCGAATCGAATTGCTGCCTGACATAACGGCACACAAACGGTCAAAACCAAAGGCAATACCACCATGCGGCGGCGCACCATATTCGAAAGCACCGAGTAAGAAACCGAATTTAGACTCCGCTTCTTCTTCCGTCATGCCTAAGAGTGTAAAGTTTTTAGATTGCAAATCACGGTCATATATCCGAATTGAGCCACCACCGATTTCTACACCATTCAGCACCAAGTCATAAGCATCGGCACGGAGGTTTTTCATTGTTTCGTGGTCGCCATTGAGCATTGAAGGAATTTGCTCGCGTTTTGGCGACGTGAACGGATGGTGCATGGCATAGAAACGCTCTGTCGCTTCGTCCCATTCCAAAAGTGGGAAGTCAACGACCCACAAAGGTTTGAAAACTTCGGGATTGCGTAAACCCAAACGGCTGCCCAATTCCAAGCGCAATTCACCCAATTGCTTACGTGTTTTGTCTGTTTCGCCTGATAAAATGAACAAAATGTCACCTTTTTTAGAACCCGCTTTTTCTCCCCAAGCCTTGAAATCGTCTTCTGAATAAAACTTCGACAAAGGCGATTTGATGCTGCCGTCTTCTTCAAACTTCACATAAGCCAAGCCTTTTGCACCTATTTGCGGACGTTTCACCCAATCCGTCAATTCATTGATGGTTTTGTTTGAATACGTCGAAGCGACCCCCTCAGTATTTATGGCAACAACCAACTCTGCACCATCAAAAACAGGGAAACCTTTGCCTTTTGCCAAGTCATTCAACTCCACGAATTCCATTTCGAAACGCACATCGGGCTTGTCTGAACCGTATTTTGAAGCGGCTTCGTCATACGTCATACGTGGAAAATCGGGTAAATCAACATTCAAACACGTTTTAAACAAGTGTTTTGTCAAACCTTCAAACGTATTCAAAATGTCTTCTTGCGTCACAAACGACATTTCACAGTCAATTTGAGTAAATTCAGGTTGACGGTCTGCCCGCAAATCTTCATCACGGAAACACTTGACAATTTGGAAATATTTGTCAAAACCAGAAACCATCAACAATTGCTTAAAAGTCTGTGGCGATTGTGGCAACGCATAAAATTGACCTGAGTTCATACGACTTGGCACAACGAAGTCACGCGCACCTTCGGGTGTTGATTTTATCAAATTGGGCGTTTCTACTTCAATAAATTGCTCATTTGCCAAGTATTTACGCGTTTCAATCGCTACATTTGAACGGAAAATCAAGTTTTTCTGAACCGAACCACGACGCAAATCCAAATAACGATATTTCATACGGATGTCGTCACCGCCGTCCGTTTCATCTTTAATGGTGAAAGGCGGTGTTTTTGAGACATTCAAAATCTCCAGAGTCGTTGCAACAACTTCAATATCTCCTGCTTTTTTCACTTTTTTAGGTTTTGAAGTTGAGGTTGTAAATCTGGTACCAAGATCTACATCCATTGATCGTTTCCTATTTTTTAATTTATCTTTTTCTTTTTCTTTTTCTCTTGCAGCGGTACGTAAATTTTTTGCTTTTTCTCTTTCTTCAGCTAATTTTTGTTTTTCAAGTAATTCGGGATCTTTTTGTTTTAAAGATTCCGCATTATTTTCTAATTTTTTTAATTCATTTTCTTGAGCTACTTTATCGCTCGATACTGTAATATTATTAATTTGAGTTTATTTGTTAAATAGGTATTTTTCAAGATCAATTTTTGAGATTT
>JANLQI010000429.1:0-42969 GCA_031367705.1 Saprospiraceae bacterium
CATTATAATGACCGTCCTTTGATGTTGGGTTTGACTTATTCCGCACATCCCGTTTCTTGTGCTGCGGGTTTAGAAACTTTGCAAATTTACCAAGATGATAACCTCGTTGAAAATGCCGCTAAAATGGGTAAATATCTGGACGCACAAGTCGCTAAACTCATAGAGAAACATCCATGTATTGGTGATTGGCGCAACACAGGTTTGCTCGGTTGCCTTGAATTGGTTAAAAATAGAGAAACGAAAGAACCTCTTGCACCCTTCAACGCCAAACCATCAGAAATGGGCATTATGCCAAAAGTCGCTGCTAAACTGTCTGAACTCGGTCTATACACCTTTGTTCGTTGGAATTATATTTTTATCGCCCCGCCGTTGATTGTGACGGAAGCGCAAATTGATGAAGGTTTGGCGATTATTTCAGAGGCTTTGGCGATTGCGGATACGGTTTGTGATTAACTAAAAAATCAGACATAAAAAATGGAATTTAAAAACGACCAAAAGGTAGAAAGCACCATTCGTTACGTTTATTACTTCATTTCAGCGATTTTGTGCGTGTTTTTGATTTTGTTGACCGACAAAATCCTCGATGATTTGGGTAGCTCGGTGACGAGACCTACCCAAACAGAATTTGAGAATAAAGTCCTTCAAGACTCCTTAAATGCCGTCAAAAAGCCGCTAACGATTCAAACAGAGGAATACGCCGCACGTACCGAACAATTGCAGAAAACAGCGACTTTGGCAGAAGAAAAGTACGAAAACGCCAAAGAATCCTTCGACAATTGGCTCAAAGCAAGGGAAACGATTGGCGCACCGTCGCAAGACAAGGAAGTCATCAAACGCGCTGAACAATTGGACGATTATTACAAAATCAAACAAGCTTGGAGCAAACAATTGTCGTTGTTGGAAGATACAACTCAAATGATTCAAAGCCGACTCAATGCTCTTGATGAACAGATAGATCAGGATAAAACCAACGCCTACAATACCTATTCAAAAGCACTGCAAAGCTATGAAGTCAAGGTATTTTTCATCCGTTTACTATTCATTTTACCCATTCTGGCTTTGGGCATTTTCTTTTATGTGCGCAATCGGAAGCATAAGTTCTGGCCCCTCTATCTCGGTTTTACCTTCTTTTCATTGTATGCTTTTTTTGTTGGTTTAATCCCTTATTTGCCTTCTTATGGTGGCTATGTCCGTTATACCGTAGGCATATTGCTGTCATTGGCAGGTGGATATTATGCTATAAAAAACATTCGGGCTTACCTCGAACAACGTCAAGCTGCGCTTAAACTGTCGTCTGATGAACGCTCAAAAAATGTAGAATCGGACACCGCTTTCAAGGCTTATGACCAACATATTTGCCCATCATGTGGCAAGGATTTTATTTTTAAAAATTGGGTAATAGGTAAGCCCACTGGCAATGAAACAAGTTTTTCAGTATCCAATTATTGTCGTCAATGTGGTTTGCAATTGTTCAAAAAATGTACAAGTTGTGGTGAGAGTCATTTTGCACATTTGCCTTATTGTTCGCATTGTGGTGTGACAAATACAGAAAGTACCCCCTCAGTATAATGTATAATGTATAATGGATAATGGATAATGGATAGTGAATAATAAAGCTCATTGCGAACAAGCCTCATTATCCACTATCCATTATCCACTATCCATTATCCACTATCCACTATAAATTATCCACTATTTAGCTCACCATCACTTCTTCAGATTGTACAGAATCGCTCTTCAACGAATTCGGTCCAATCGTTTTAGCACTCACCACCAATTTAGAACCAAAAGGAAGCGTCAATTCCATTCTTTTGCCCTCGTTGTACAAGCCATTTTCAAATTCGCCGCCATTGATTTGCAATGAAAAGGCAGTGGTGACCGCATACTGGGCTTTATCCCACTCCACTATCATGATGTTGCGGCGTTGGTCATTATAGACTTTCAAGTTTGTTGGTGGTAGGACATAAGTGACATTTTGACGTTCAGGTGCTTTGCAAAGCGTATAACCTGCATCTTTTTTCAAGGTGTCTTGCTCATTTGTTTGCCATTCGGCATCCATCAATTTACCGATGCGCACCAAAGCCTGATACAAAATATCATAAGCCGCGTTTTTAGCATCAATCGCTTCTATTGCGCGACTTCTGCTTTTGATGAGCGCGTTTTGGAATATGTCAGCTTTGACCTGCATATCCGTAACAGCCGTTTGAAATAATGCATAAACGGGTTTTTCGTTCATGCCGTCATAGACGGTGTCGGCAAAAGTTTTGAACTCACCTTTTTTAATACGTCCAATGACGGTGTAATTAATGTTACTCATTGTTGAAATGAATTTAAAAAAGTAATTGAAAGATTGTAGTGGATGTAAACAAGTCAAATAAGCCAGAGCTTTTTTATGGTGTCGGCACCCATCCTACAATTGATATTTATGCTTTCAATTTGTCAACTTACATTTTACAAAAAAGAATAAATTATAGCTTTTTGTGACATATAAGTTTTGATAAAAAAACAAAGCTCAAAGTTTTTCCGATGTTCAATTCCCCTAACCTACCCTAAAAATACCCATTTGCACTTTGTAGAAAGTCATTTGCACTTTGTAGAAAGTCATTTGTACTTTGTAGAAACCCATTTGTACTTTGTAGAAAGTCATTTGTACTTTGTAGAAAGTCATTTGACTTTGTGGAAACCCATTTGTACTTTGTAGAAACCTATTTGTACTTTGTAGAAACCCATTTGCACTTTGTAGAAACCCATTTGCACTTTGTAGAAAGTCATTTGACTTTGTAGAAACCCATTTGTACTTTGTAGAAAGTCATTTGACTTTGTGGAAACCCATTTGCACTTTGTAGAAAGGCTTTTGACTTTGTAAAAACCCATTTGCACCTTGTAGAAAGGCTTTTGCGAACTACAAAACATGATTTTTATATCAAAAATTGAGAAAACTATAAGGATAAGGAACGTGAAATTAATAAAAACGCAGTTTCTGATAATCCTGAAAGGATTGAATATGAATAACCGTAGATGCAATCTACGGGCAAAGTAGCGAGCCATCTCCCAACCCTGAAAGGGTTGAATGTCAATGGTTTGGGCTTAAATATTCAACCCTTTCAGGGTTGGGAAGCCATTTTTACCCCTACCGTAGATTGCATCTACGGTTATTCATATTCAATCCTTTCAGGATTATCAGACGATTTTAAAACGTGCTTTTATTAATTTCACTTTTCTAAGCGGTTTTGGGCTTATTATTGGGCAATTATACTGAGGGGGTGCTTTTTGTTTATACAAAAACAAGATTTTGTTATTTGTGACGGGAATGCGGATAAAAATGAATGTGAAAAAGGCGGTAAGTTTTTTGAAATAAAGGCTAAAAAATAAAAACCATAGTTAGGAAAAGGCTTCCGCTCGTTTGTAGTATATTTGTGGGCGATACATGATGGGAAATAATTGGACTTATGTTTGGTGAGGCATTTCAGAAATTTTGACAAAAATTGTATTATAAAAATATTTATATTTAATAGATTTCGCTATTTTTGCACCGCCTCGATATTGTGGTAATGTAAATGTTCTCCACCAGTAAAAATATGAAAAAAATAAGCCCATCAAATGTGTTATTCATTAAATTAGGAACTAATGGAAGTTGGAACACAGAATGTATCGAAAAAGAACAAAGCCTAAAAGTCGGATTTTACGAAATCCCCCATGATGAATTACAAGCGAAAAACTGGTCTTTTGTAAGAGATTATTATAAATCTAGTAAAGCTTCCCCTCAATGGGTTTCAATTTATACAAATCAATTAAAAACATTCTATACTGCAGACGAAAATACACTTTGGATAACTTTTCATAAAGGGAAATTATGGTGGGCATTTGCGGAAATGCAAGTTTATACAACAATAGAAGGAGCTAAATTTAGAAAAATAATTGGTAAATGGAGTTCATCCAATATAAAAGACGAGGAGCTTTTTATGGAAAATTTGAGCGGACAAGTTCTCAAAGTTCAAGGTTTTCGTAGCACGATTTGCAACGTTTATGCGTCCGAATACATTACAAGGAAGATTAACAGTGAAGAAATAAAAGAGGTAAAAGAAGTTGTTGAGAATTATGCAAAACTTCAAAAAAGCCTTGAACCTATGATAAGAAAATTGAACCCCGATGATTTCGAGTTATTAGTAGATTTAATTTTTAGAGATTTAGGTTATCAACGAGTTAGCGTTATTGGCAAACTGCAAAAAACAAAAGATATTGAACTTTTAGCACGTATTTCAGGAGAAAGAAGTGTCGTACAAGTAAAATGTCAATCAAATCTTAAAGTATTTGAAGATTATGTTAAAAGGTTTAAGGAGTTGACCGATTACGATAAATGTTATTTTGTAGTACATTCACCAGATAAAAATCTCAACGAATATGAATCGTCTAATGAAAGAATAGTGCTTTGGAGAATGCCTGAATTATCTAAATTCTGTATAAACGGAGGTTTAATTGATTGGATTATAAATAAAATAAATTAGAAACATGGATAGAAATGAATTTGTTTTAAGGGATAAATATTATAGCCGAGAGGAGCTCTTTGAGATAGCAAAACAAGCAAAAATTTCAGAGAGATTTTTTGAAGAATACATTTTATATGTTGAAGATAAATTAAAGTATTTCATGGAAAGTGGTGATTTCGATGCGTCTTCACCTGACTTAGGTGAAGACGCAGTAATAAGTGCAAATTATTTTTTTAATAATGTAGAGTTAGCTCTTCAAAATGGACATAGTGAAGAATGGGCAAGATTGTATGTTTCAAGTTACGAAGAGCATATTCATGCATTTAATAATACTTATCAAGCTATTTTTAAAATAAATCCACAAAATGCTGTTGAAGAATTGCGAGTCTATGCTAAATCTGTAGGAGGTGATGAGTTTTATACTTAACACCTTATTTATTTAATGGGTATTGGAGAGTGTTTAGATGACCCTGAAGAGAAAGCGGAAGTATATTCTAAAATATATAAAGAACAAGTTTTTTTAGGAAAGTCTGAGATATTTGCACATCACTATGCCAGCCAAATTGCATTTGCGTTTAATAACGAAGCATATTGTTTTAGTTTTGCAAAATATTTTGAAGAAGCTATTCAAAATGGAAAATCAGAACAATACGCTTTTAGCTATGCTTGTACATCTGCCGATTATTATGGAGAAAATTATTTTTATTCCAGTAGTATTGAACCCGAAGAAGAAGTTTGGAAACAAAGTGAGATAGTCAAATCAATGGAATCATTTGAAGAAAGATAAGTACAAAAAGCGGTTTTCCACCAGAAGCCGCTTTTTGTATGCCAAATAAAAAGGGGCACTTTCTCGATTGTAGCACAACAATTTTCAAGAATTTAACGTCATAAAAATCGGTGAGACAGAATTATGTGATTCTGTCTCACTTTTCTTTACTGAGGGGGTACTGTTTTGTTTTTTTCTCTAATGACCAATAATTGTTCTTTAATTGGAGGAATATCAGACATTGAAGAAGACCATATCATATTGCTCAATGCGCTCACAGCTTTCGATAATATCCTCTAAAAAGACTTCGGCACTTCTGTTTTTAGCCATAAATCGCAATTTGTTCTTTTAAAATATGGACTTTGAGTTGCGGTTTGATTGTGTTAAATTCAACTAAATCCACTTTTTTACCTAAAATATCTTCTAATTCAAGTTGAATGTTAACGAATTGAAGTAAATGGCTATTGCTTGTTTTTTATAATCGTGTTGGGAAATGACAAAATACTGAGGGGGGCTATTATATCGCCGTTTCATTGATTTAACACAACTTTGTCTATAAAAATGATGTTTAGTCTTGAAATAGGGCAACACGCTTCAAACTTTGAATAGATAAAATAGAGACATTTAGAAGACATAACGTTTGACAAAGCCCTTAAAAAAAAACAGTATGAATAATTGGGACAGTATATTTTTTGGAAACCCGTTGAAAGATTGGGCTATTGCATTGAGTATTATGATAGCTTCATTTGCAGCCATCCTAATATTTAATAAAATATTTATCAGTTGGTTTAAAAAATGGGCAGCTAAATCCGAAAACACCTTTGATGACTTTGTTATACAGGCCATACAAAAATTCATTGTGCCCTTTTTATATTACCTAAGCCTATTCTTTGCCATTCACTATTTAACTTTTACAACGCAGGTAAGCAACATCATGCGGGTAGCTATGCTGTTTATTACCAGCTATTTTATATTAAGGTTTATAACCGCTGCCATCAGCTATACCATATTTAATGTTTTGGACAAGCAGGAAAACAGTGATAGTAAACAAAGGCAAGCCAATGGGCTTATTATTATTTTAAAATCAATCGTGTGGATATTAGGATTGGTTTTCTTGCTGAATAACCTGGGCTATAATGTTACCGCTATCATTACGGGTCTTGGTATCGGTGGTATTGCCATCGCATTGGCGGCGCAAGCCATTCTTGGCGACATCTTCAGCTATTTTGTCATCTTTTTTGACAAACCTTTTGAAATAGGCGATTTTATCACCGTAGGCGATAAGGTGGGAACGGTGGAATACATCGGCATAAAAACAACCCGGATTAAAGCCATTGGCGGCGAGCAAATTATTTGTGCCAATAAAGATCTGACCGATTCAAGGGTACACAATTACAAACGCATGGCAAAGCGCCGCGTACTTTTTCAAATAGGTGTCACTTATCAAACCAGCACGGCACAAATAAAAAAGATACCAGACATTATAAAAGGCATAATAACGGGTAAGGAAAATGTTGATTTTGACCGCAGCCATTTTTCAGGCTTTGGCGATTTTAGCCTAAATTTTGAAACGGCTTATTATGTTGCCGGCAGCGACTTTGTCGTATATATGGATGCGCAACAAAAGATATATATTGAATTGCTGGAAGCTTTCAGAAAAGAAGGTATTGAGTTTGCCTACCCTACACAAACCCTTTTCGCAACGACATCTTCTATTACTAAAAAAGAGGAAGAGCCTGTTAACAAATGGAATTGAAATAAAAGCACAACACACCCCCTCAGTATAAAACTTCAAAAGCCCTGTAAACGTTTGTTTTACAGGGCTTTTAGTTTAATTTTTACAAAAAAATAGCACATAAAGAAAAGGCACAACGACTTGAAAACAACGCTTCGTTCCCTACACCACAAGAGACTTGAGCAAAATAAAAAGCCTTCTTGATGATATGGGTTTTCAAGAAAAAGGTTTAAAATATTGGAGATTTCATAAATATACCTTATATTAGGCAATATCGCGAAACTACGTTTTGAGAGAGTTCCGTAAATTTTTATGCTGGACGAAGGAAAAGATCGTGTGAAAGCAAGTTATAGACATAACTATAAACGTTTGTCCCAAATAAAAAAACAATATGATCCGGAAAACTTGTTCAGCGTAAATCAAAATATCACAACTAAATAAATTTCACTTTTAAAAAATAACATCATGAAAATTAAGAAAGAAGATATGCCCGTAATTATGCAAGCACCCGGCACCATTATGCGTGCAATACCCAATTGTGGCGGCGTAACCGTAGGCTTCAACGAATTGCCTAAGGGCACAGATTTTACGCCTTTATTGAAAGGGTTGAAAAATGACAGTTGTCATAGTGCACATTGGGGCTACGTCATGGAAGGAAGGATACAAATTATTTATGACGATGGAAAACAAGAAGAAACAGTTGCCGGAGAGGTCTTTTACTGGCCTGCAGGTCATACAGCGATTGTGAAGGAAGATCTTAAATTTTTGGAATTTAGCCCTACAAAAGAATACACAGAGGTTATTACCCATGTAGGTGAAAAAATGGCAGAAATGGTAGAATAGGTTCAGGACATTTACACCGTTACTCAAGCCATCAGTTCACATAGTGCCATGGGTCGTTTAGGCATCTAGTTTAAGCCACTAATCAAAAAACATTAACTATTATGACATTAAATGAAGCTTCTAACTTTTTTAAAAGTTTAATAACTGAAACAACCAAAAAATCTGAAATCCCGGTTTATAAAAAATTCAATTATATTCTAACCAAATTGCAAAACAGAACGTTCTCAAATGATGAAATTCGATCCATAGAAACGGAACTTGATAGTTTAAATTTAATAACAAATCCAAAGGATAGAGAAAAGTATTTTAAGAACACACTGGGTCAATTTGAAAAATATTTAAAGGATACCTTTTCAATAATTTCAAAAGGGTATTACACCAATATGGGTATAGGTTTAGGATTGTCATTTGGAATTATTTTTGGCATTGTTGTTTTGTCGGGTTTAGAGCGGTCTTTGGGTATAGCATTAGGGATGTCTATCGGAATGTTTATCGGCTTAATTATCGGTCGTAGCATGGAATCTCAGGCTAAAGCAGCAGGCAGGATTTTATAAATCATATCACTTCAGGCATATTCCATCAACAAATTATTTATACGATTCTTTTAAACCAACGAACAGCCGCGCTGGGTTCTGTCTCCTGTCCTATAAAATACCCCCCTCAGTATAAATCCTCAAAAGCCCTGTAAACGTTTGGTTTACAAGGCTTTTGGTTTAACTTTACAGGAAAAATGTATAAAATCAATATCATACTTACCACTCTTTTCATTTTACTTTTCTCATCCTGCAAAGGGCAAAACAAAGAGTTGAAAACAGACAATCATGCCTTTACCAACAAATTAATCCATGAAAGTAGTCCCTATTTATTGCAACATGCACACAATCCTGTCAATTGGTATCCATGGGGTGACAAGGCATTTCAAAAAGCAAAAGACGAAAATAAATTGGTTTTAATCAGTATCGGTTATGCCGCTTGCCATTGGTGTCATGTTATGGAACATGAAAGTTTTGAAGATACAGCCGTTGCGAATTATATGAACGAACATTTTGTGAGCATCAAAGTAGATAGGGAAGAGCGACCCGATGTCGATCAAATTTATATGACTGCGGCTCAATTAATAACAGGGAGTGGTGGCTGGCCTTTAAATGTATTGGCTTTACCCGATGGAAAACCGTTTTATGCAGGTACTTATTTTCCTAAAAAGACTTGGTTAGAGATGCTGCATTTTTATGTAGATATTCAAACGAAAGACCCAAATTCATTGGTAGAACAAGCTCAAAAAGTGACTAATGGCATTCAAAACACCGAAAATGTTCGATTTTCAAATGAAAAATCTATCGCGACCATTGACGATGTCCATAAACTTTTTAAGCAATGGAAACCCAATATTGATTTTGTAAAAGGCGGTGAAAAGAGGTCGCCAAAATTTCCCATGCCTTCAAATTGGGCGTATTTATTACAATATAATTATCTAACAAAAAATACGGAAGCCTTAAAAGCGGTCACGACAACCCTCGACAATATGGCGTATGGTGGTATTTATGACCAATTAGAAGGCGGTTTTGCAAGATATTCGACCGATACAGATTGGAAAGTGCCTCATTTTGAAAAAATGTTGTACGACAATGCACAATTAGTCAGCCTATACAGTCATGCTTTTCAAGTCACTAAAAATCCTTTGTACAAGAAGGTTGTTGATGAAACCCTTGATTTTATTGAACATGAATTAACTGACCCAAATGGCGGTTTTTATTCGTCGTTAGATGCGGACAGCGATGGCGGTGAAGGAAAATATTATGTCTGGACTTATGCAGAAGTGACCACTATTTTAGGAACAGATGCACCGCTTTTTTTAGATTATTATCACCTGACTAAAACAGGCAATTGGGAGGAGGGTAATAATATTTTGTTTCGCAGTTTCGACGATAAGTCGTTATCGGAAAAGTATCATTTAAGCATCGAACAAATTCAAAAAAAAATAGAAGAAGATAAAAAATCAGTTCTGAAAGTGCGTTCAAAAAGAATAAAACCACGATTAGATGATAAAATATTGACCGCTTGGAATGCCTTAATGATAAACGGTTATATGGACGCTTACCGTGCTTTTGGTGAAGATAAATACAAAGCAAAAGCCCTAAAAAATGCCGATTTTTTAACAGCTAATCTTTTACAAAAGGATGGTGAATTGAGACGGAATTTCAAGAATAATAAAGCATCTATTCATGGTCTTTTAGATGATTATGCATTTACAATTTCAGCATTTATGTCTATTTATCAAGCAACATTTGATGAAAAATGGCTTTATAAAGCAAAAGCCTTAAATGATTACACCTTGACTCATTTTTTTGATAGTTCATCAGGCATGTTTTTTTATACCCACAACCAATACGCCAATTTAATTGCTCGAAAAATGGAAGTTGCCGATAATGTTATTCCTTCTTCAAATTCAGAAATGGCAAAAAATTTATTCTTTTTAGGCTTGTATTTCGATGATGAAGCCTATACTCAAAAGTCAAAACAAATGGTCATCAATGTCCAAAAAGACATGCACCAAAACATTCGTTATTATTCTAATTGGGGTAGTTTAGAACTTCAACTGATTTCACCACCCAACGAAATAGCCATTGTTGGGCATGAATACGATACAATACGTGAAACACTTGAAAAAAATTATTTGCCCAATTCTATCTTTTTAGGCGGTCGTAATGAAGGCACATTGGCTTTATTGAAAGATAAATTTGATGCAAATAAAACAATGATATATGTCTGTCAGAATAAAAATTGTAAACTGCCAACAACGAATGTGGCCGTTGCTTTAAAACAAATAACTCAATAAATATTTTATTTCCTAACTTTGAACCACAGAAAACAACACGCTTGACAAGGGACTGCCCTTTGTCAAGCGTTTTTATTTTGAAATCATAAAAAAATTAAACTTATGTCTCTGAACCATTTATTTATCGCTGTCTTTTCGCTTTTGTTAGCCCCCTCAGTATGCGCCCAAAATCGGCTCATTTGGGACGGTGAAATCCCTACCGACACTTGTCAAAACGAATGGGGGAAATTAACGGATTCTATTGCACATTCAGGCACACACTGCTTTATGGCTTATCCCGACCAATGGCACGGGCCAGGTATCAAACTACGTTGCACACCTTCATGGCGTGTCAATCTATCCATTTATAACGAGCTGCGCTTTTGGGTCAAAAGCAGCAGCAATGCGAATAAACCATTGAATATCAGCGTTTATGGCTGGCCAAATGTCTCTCGTGGCATTGATATAACACCTTATTTGGTCGGTGGTGGCAATGTTAATACAGACTGGAAAGAAGCCCGCATACCACTTGATTCTTTAAAAACAAACACTTTCCAACTGGGTGTTGCTGAAATTATTTACTTCTCTGTCCCAACTCCGCCTAATGGTTATAAGTTTTTTATTGACGATATCTGGGGTTATGACATCAAACCGACCAAAGTAACAAACACAAAAGTTTTGTCGAGTAATGTCCTCCGTTTCGATGTCGCTGATCGTTACGACACAACGGCTGTGAAAGACCTCAATAAATATTTTATGACAAGCCCTGACGACCCCGATTTTTCGACCCCTCAGTATGCGAGCCAAATATCCATGCATTTTTATGTTGAAGACTATGACCCTTCGGATAACTATAACAATCCAATCCCTATCATAAACAATCAAGTTTTTCTAAGTTTTGCCAAAAAAATGAAAAATGGGAAAACTTATACGCTCAATATCACGTCAGTCAAGGACTTGGCCGCCAACGAATTTGCTTCGCCTTATTCTAAAACCTTTGTTTTCAATGACTTAACCGAAATAACAGGCAGTGTCAAAGCCAATCATGTCGGCTATTTACCCACTCGACCGAAGTTTGGTTACATCGGTAATTTTCTTGGTGCAATCAACAACGACATTGCAGTGCTGCCAATCAGCCAAACACCAACCTTTGAAATACGGGAATCTGGGAGTAATCAAGTTGTTTTTTCAGGAACTGCGACGTTGCGCCAAAGTTTGTCGTCCTACAATTGTAATGGTATTTTTCCCATAGCTGACCCCACAATTGACAGGCGTTGGGCGGGAGAAAAAGTGTATAGTTGTGATTTTTCAAGTTTCAAGCAATCGGGCAGTTTTTACCTCTATGCGCCCAATTATGGACGCTCATACACCTTCAATATTGGCGAACAAGTCTATGACGAAACCTACCGAACCGTCATTCGCTCTTTATATATGAATCGTTGTGGCATTGAACTCGCCCCTCAGTATGCGGGGCAATGGTCGCGCCCGATTTGCCATGCAGCAGACGGTATCGTTCATACAAGTCAAACAGCCTCGCCGCTTTATAGTGGTGAGGTCGTCGGTTCAACCATCGCTTGCCCACGGGGTTGGCACGATGCAGGTGATTACGGCAAGTACGTTGCCAGCTCTGCACAGCCCGTTAACGACTTGTTGGTGGCGTATGAAATGTATCCACAAAAGTTTCCCGACGGCTTCAACAATATCCCCGAATCAGGCAATGGCGTTCCCGATGTGTTAGACGAAGTGAAATGGGAATTGGATTGGCTGCTAACGATGCAAGCGGCTGATGGTGGGGTGTTTTTCAAAGTCGTCACCAGCGATTGGCCCAATTGGATGCCTCAAAACGACAATGCGACGCGTTGGATAACCGAAAAAACAACCCACGCTACGGCTATGGCTTGCGCCATGTATGCCGCTGCCGCAAGAGTCTATCGTCCATTTATGCCCATTTTTGCTGATACTTGCTTGGCAAAAGCACGCCGTTCGTGGGCATGGCTCGAAGCGCACCCTGCCACTTATCCGACAGCAGGTTTTCACAATCCTACTGGCATCGGCGGCGGCGAATACAGCGACCCTGGCGAAACGAGCGATGTGGACGAACGGGCTTGGGCTGCCGCAGAACTTTATAAAACCACTGGCGAATCGGCAATTCACGACCGTTTTCTCTACTTTTATACGCAACACGAACCAACTTATGGCTGGAATCAGTTTCAACACAACCAACTGCGCGCCACTTGGGCGTATTGTACCACTAAATTTCCGACCAATGCAACCTATATTAACAGCTACAAAAACAGTGTTAAAATAGGTATTGAACAGTACCAAATACCACGTCTTGACCAAACAACTTATCGGTGTTCGCACCGTCCCGAAGTCATGTTGTACATAAATTGGGGGTCGTTTGGCATTTCGACACGTTACGCATGGGAGCAAATTAAAGGGTCTTATTTGTTAGGAAAAGACTATTACAATACGGCGGCAATCAATCTGGATGTACAATTGGGCAATAATCCGCAAAATCGAAGCTATATCACGGGCGTTGGCTACGATTATCCGATGGACCCTTTGCACCACCCTTCCAATAAAGATGGCATTGTCGAGCCTGTGCCTGGGCTTTGTGTTTTTGGTCCCCATTCGTCGCTCGGTAGTGCTGGGTATTATGGGGTTTCTCAAAGTCCTAACAATCTTTACCCATTGGGCAATTGGGAATGTGCGCCTTATCCGATGTTGCGTCGCTATTACGATGTCTTTGAAAATGTTGCGATGTCAGAACCGACCCGCGCAGAGGAGGCAACTACGGCTGCTGTTTTAGCCTATTTCAGCAGTCAAAACGCTGTCGTCATTGCCCTTGAACTGCTTGATTTTCAAGGTATTGCAGAGACATCTGGCAATCGGCTCAGTTGGACTTTTGCTAATACAAAGGACTTATCAAGCCTTGAATTACAAAAATCAAAAGACGGTGTCAATTTTACCCCCCTCCCCGATTTTATCGGGATTTCGTCCCTCAACAGTATTTTGACCAAAAAAGAAGCATCGTTTATTGATAAAGCACCTTTTAATCTAACCTATTATCGTCTGAAAATGAAAGATTTAGAGGGTAAAACTAGCTTTTCAAAAGTTATTACCTTGACTTTAAATCATAAACAGCCGCTTAAAATATACCCCTCAGTATCCAGCCATTTTTTGAATATAGAACCCACGTTTGATGCCGATTTTCACATCTTCAATCTTTTAGGACAGGACGTATTAACTGGTCATTCGACGCAACAGATTGATGTTTCGCAATTGCCACAAGGGACTTATATATTCAAAATCAGTAATCAACAGGCAAAGTTTATTAAGCCATAAAAACGGATTGAAATTGAAATCATAAAAATAAAAAATAGCCATTATGCAAACTCGACTGACAATTTTACTTTTCATTTTAATCTCTGTTTTATCAATCAATGCCAAAACAACAAAAGGGCAAAGGGTTTTCAATACAGTAGCGACCCCCTCAGTACGCGGCTTGTATGTGGACGATTTTAAGAACATTTTGGGCAATACGGCTAAGGAAAACGCTGTTTTGGCGTATGCACAAGCCAAAAATTTCAACTATTTAGCCCTTTATGAACTGCATTATTTTGACTTCAATAATGCGACTCGACGCACGCAGTTAGCGTCTTTTATTCGCAGAGCGAAAACAACTTATGGCATCACACAGGTCGCTGCAACAGGCGAAATTGCTTCTTTTTTTAATGACCGTATTTTGGTTCATGCTTACGTCTCGACAACTTCGGTCAACACAGACCCCTCAGTATTTTACAATTATACACAGTCAAGGTTGGGTTATATCGGCAATGCGTCAACTACGGCAAAACCTGTCATGGTTATTTTCAGCAGCGAGTCCGATTTTTCAGTACCCTGGCTCAATGCCACAACACCCGCCCGACATCCACAAGACGCTTTTGACCTCTATAAAACCAATTTTGATGCAGAGACAGCATCATGGAAAGCCAATCTATCACAAGTTGGTTATCAATGGTTTACGTACTCTTTGATGCCTGAAATAGGCGTTGTACTCCCACTCCAATTATTTAATTTTCAAGGCTTTACCGAAAAACAAGGCAATCGTTTAGTGTGGCAAACAACCCATGAAATCAATGTCTCTCATTTTGACATTGAAAGGAGTTTTGACGGAAAAATATTTGACAAATTAGGCACAGTGCAAGCAAAAAACGCAAACAGCATTTATGAATTTATGGATATTCAAACAATATCAAAACTTGAAAATTCACAAAATTCGATTCAATATTATCGTTTAAAAATCAATGATTTAGTTGGTACATCAAGTTTTTCAAAAGTTATTGCCTTGAATAGAGAAGATACTGTTGAGGAACGAAATCCCGATAAAATCGGGAAGGAAGGCAAAATCAAACTGTTTCCAAACCCAACAAAGGATGTTTTGACAAT
The DNA here is from genome assembly GCA_031367705.1 of Saprospiraceae bacterium. Lineage (GTDB taxonomy): Bacteria > Bacteroidota > Bacteroidia > Chitinophagales > Saprospiraceae > JAAFJT01. The sequence continues at coordinate 15,099 of JANLQI010000429.1, forward strand.
TTTTTGTGAAACAAATTTGGAGGGTAAAAAAATAGAAATTGTCAATACTTTTGGGCAAGTTGTCCTAACACAAAACGCTTTTGAAGGACATTCATTTAATATTCAAAAACTGGCAAACGGCGTGTATTTCTTAAAAACAGACAATAATATTGTGCGATTTGTTAAATACTGATGCTATCCCTTAGAACAGTTTATTAGAAAATGCACCCCCTCAGTAAAAGAACCGAAAATATAGATTTTTTGCCTAATCCGGCAGTAGAGAAAGTGCTTCGGCTTGAAAATATGAGATTGAAGGAGAGTTTATCAATTAATATTGAAGGTTATAGTTGGACTATAATAAGACAAGAGCTACAAAAAAGATAGCAGAAAAACGATTGTTTTTTTCTAAAAAGCCTATATTTGTAATAAAAAAGAAAATGGATACACACGTTTTAATAGAAGATATTGCTCAAATGCCTATTTCTGAAATGGAACGCTTTGTTGAGCAAGTGAATGCCCTAATTATCCAGAAAAAAACAAGGGATAAGGGTTACCGTGAGCGTTTTTTATTAGGCAAAATCAACCAAACCGTTTTGAGCAAAGAAAAAATATTGCGTTATCAAAAACTTGTTGAAAAATTAGAAGCCGAAACCATTTCTAAGGCAGAATACAAAACCTTTATGAAATTGACCGAAGAAGAAGAAACAATAAGGTATGAACGACTCACGTATCTCGTTGAATTAGCGCAACTCAAATCCATTACTTTACCTCAACTGATGGATAATTTGGGCTTAAATCGCCCTACGCATGCCTGATATTTATATACCTGCTCCAGTTCAAGTTGAAGTTTTACAGTTAGCGAATGGCTACTGTGAATATTGTTTATACCCAGAAAGTTATGCTTCTGATTTTTTTCATTTTGACCATATTATCCCTATTAGTAAAGGGGGTACATCTGTGTTACTCAATCTTGCACGAAGTTGCGGACGTTGTAATGGCTTTAAAGCACACTATATAAAGTATTTCGACAATTTAACAGGCAAAAAAACACCTCTTTTTAATCCACGAATAGATAAATGGACAGAGCATTTTCAATGGAGTGACGACGATTTACTTATTTTGGGTCAAACCCCTACTGGTCGAGCAACGGCTGATTTACTTCAACTTAACAGACAAAACGTTGTTAATTTGAGACAACTTTTGAAAAATGGAGGACTTCATCCGCCTAAATTTTCATTATCACTTTAATTTACGAACGGTATTATTGGGCAACACCCCCTCAGTATAAAACCTCAAAAGCCTTGAAAACAGACGTTTTCAAGGCTTTTTGAGTATTAGAATGCTAAAATTTAAGCAATATCAAAACGGTCAAGGTTCATCACCTTTGTCCACACTGCTACAAAGTCCTGCACGAAACGCTGTTGAGCATCACTACATGCGTAAACTTCTGCAATCGCCCGAAGCTCCGAGTTTGAACCGAAGATGAGGTCAACACGTGTGCCTGTCCACTTGCGTATGCCTGCCGCACGGTCACGACCTTCAAACACATCATCTGCTTCCGAAGTAGCCCGCCAAGTCGTACCTAAATCCAGTAAATTGACGAAGTAATCATTGGAAAGTGCTTCTTTTTGAGTCGTAAACACACCCAGTTGAGACGCATCGAAATTTGTATTAAGGACACGCATACCGCCCATAAGAACCGTCATTTCAGGTGCGGTCAATGTTAACAGCTGCGCTTTATCAATCAGTATTTCCTCTGCCGATGCCTTTTGATTGGACTTCAAATAGTTGCGGAAACCATCTGCAACGGGTTCAAGGACAGCGAAAGATTCTACATCGGTTTGTGCTTGCGACGCATCTGTACGTCCTGCCGTGAAAGGTACGACCACTTCTTGACCGACATTTTTAGCCGCTTGCTCAATGGCTGCACAACCGCCCAAAACAATCAAATCTGCAAGAGAAACTTGTTTGCCGCCCGACTGTGCGCTATTAAACGCTGTTTGAATCGCTTCAAGTTTTGCTAATATCGTATCTAATTGTACAGGGTTATTGACAGCCCAAAACTTCTGTGGTGAAAGGCGAATTCTTGCGCCATTCGCACCACCTCGTTTATCAGAGCCACGGAAGGTTGATGCCGATGCCCAAGCGGTAGAAACCAATTGAGACACAGACAATCCCGAAGCAAGGATTTTACTTTTCAAGTCTGCAATATCTTGATTATCAATCAATTCATGCGCAACTTCTGGCGTTGGGTCTTGCCAAATCAAGACTTCCTCTGGCACTTCTGGGCCGAGATAGCGAGCGCGAGGCCCCATATCCCGATGGGTCAATTTGTACCATGCCCGAGCAAATGCATCTGCAAAAGCATCAGGATTCTCGTGGAAATGTCTTGAAATAGGCTCATAAATTGGATCCATCCGCAAAGCGATATCCGACGTGAGCATAAATGGTGCGTGACGCTTTGAAGGGTCGTGAGCATCTGGCACCAAACCTGCACCTGCGCCACCTTTTGGTCTCCATTGTTGCGCGCCCGCTGGGCTTCTCGTCAACTCCCATTCGTAGCCAAAAAGATGGTCGAAGTAGTCATTGCTCCACTTTGTGGGCGTAGTCGTCCATGCACCCTCCAAGCCACTGGTAATCGTATCGCCAGCATTGCCCGTACCAAATGTGTTTTTCCAACCGAGGCTTTGCTCTGCAATGGTTGCCCCTGCGGGTTCACGTCCAACGTATTGAACGGGATCGGCAGCACCGTGGGTTTTGCCGAAAGTATGCCCGCCCGCAATAAGCGCAACTGTTTCTTCGTCGTTCATCGCCATGCGACCGAATGTCTCACGAATGTCTCTTGCCGAAGCCAGAGGGTCTGGTTTACCGTTTGGTCCTTCTGGATTAACGTAAATCAAACCCATCTGAACCGCACCAAGCGGATTTTCAAGTTCGCGATCGCCTGTGTAACGTTTGTCACCCAACCAATCTGTTTCTGCACCCCAATAGATGTCTTCCGAAGGTTCCCACACATCAGCACGTCCACCAGCGAAACCAAAGGTCTTGAAACCCATAGATTCGAGGGCGCAGTTTCCCGCGAGAATCATGAGATCAGACCATGAAATTTTATTACCGTATTTTTGTTTGACTGGCCACAGCAGCAAGCGCGCCTTATCTAAATTGCAATTGTCGGGCCAACTGTTGAGTGGCGCAAAACGTTGTGTACCGAAGCCACTACCACCCCGTCCGTCAGCGATGCGGTAAGTACCTGCGCTGTGCCAAGCCATTCGTATGAAAAAAGGTCCATAATGACCATAATCGGCGGGCCACCAATCTTGTGAAGTCGTCATCAACTCAAAAACATCCTTTTTCAAGGCATCAAAATCGAGAGAATTGAACGCCTCAGCGTAGTTGAAAGTCTCGCCCATTGGATTAGAAAGCGCAGAGTGTTGACGGAGTATATTTAATTTTAATTGATTGGGCCACCAGTCACGGTTTGAAGTGCCATTGCCTGCACTTTTATTAAGCGTTCCATTATGAAACGGGCATTTAGCCGCTCCATTAACAGTAGCAATCGTTGATTCTGTCATATTTTTATTGTTATCCATATTGTAATTTATTTTTATTTTTAGGTAAATTAATAATCACAAAATTACTAAATTTCTCGTTTATAAAAAATCATTTTCTTATAGATTATATCTATGAGTCATAGTCACTTGGCACAAGATATTCTATTTTCGTACCTTCACAACTTACTAAGAATGCTAAATATAGACTACTATACTAACAAGCAAATCAAGAATAGAAGATATGTCAATAACACAAGAATCAGAGTTAATCGGAATGAAAAAGGCAAGCGAAGCCGTTGCCTATACATTGAAAAAAATGAGAAACTTCGCTCGAATTGGCATGACAACAAAACAATTGGACGATTTTGGTGGGCAAATCCTAAATGACTTTGGCGCAAAATCAGCACCCAAGTTAGCCTATGGTTTTCCAGGTTGGACTTGCATAAGCCTAAACAATGAATTCTGCCATGGCATTCCATCTCACACAAGAATTATTAAAGACGGAGACCTCATTAATATTGATGTTTCAGCTGAATTAGATGGGTTCTGGTCGGACAACGGCGGCTCATTTGTTATTGGAACAGACGTGAACAAACATCAAAAACTGGTGGACGCGTCAAAACAGATTTTGCATAAAGCCATATACAACATAAAAGGAGGCGTTCGCATTTCTGACATTGGACTATTGATTGAAACCGAAGCCAGAAAACGAGGCTTCAAAATCATCAAAGACCTGACAGGTCACGGCATCGGTAGAAGTCTGCACGAAGAACCCAACGAAATTGCCAACTTCAAAGACCGATTGATTCTAAGCAGATTTAAGAAAAATTCAGTGGTTGCCATTGAGACATTTATTTCTACAAATTCAACATACACTAAAAAATTAATGGATGGCTGGACATTGATAGGCAATAAAGGCGGTTTTATGGCACAACACGAACATACAATAGTCGTGACAGACGGCAAACCAATCATATTGACAGAAAAGAATGACATCTGGAATTAAGAAAAACGGCTGGTAGCCACCCCTCAGTATAAAACCACAAAAAGGCTTGAAAACGTATGTTTTCAAGGCTTTTTGAATGAAGTCTCCTTAGAAACTGTTTTAAAACCTATAAACGCTATTTCTGACTGTTTTTCGCTGCGCTCGAAATGCGTGCAAAGCGAGAAACAGTGTGTATAAAGTGCCAAAGTAGAATTAGTAATATTCAACTAATCCAAATGATATATTTCCATGATGTCCTCCAATATTTTAGGAAAATCAATCTTCAAATCTATCAATTTACCTGTATGAATATCAAAAACCCAACCATGAACCGTTAAGCCTCGTGATTTAATCGCGCGTTGAACAGCCGCCGTTTTGATAAGGTTGACACATTGTTCCTGCACATTGAGTTCAACCAAACGGTCATAACGAGCATCTTCGTTTTCGATAGCATTTAGTTCCTTTCTATGAATCCGATACACATCTCGAATATTTCTCAACCATGGATTCAATAAACCCAAATCTGCCGATTGCATCGCCGCTTTGACACCGCCACAGGCATAATGTCCACAAACGATAATGTGTTTAACTTTCAAATGGTCAACGGCATAGTTCACAACCGACATCACATTCAAGTCAATACTAATAACCATATTTGCAATATTGCGATGAACAAATACGTCTCCGGGTTCAGCCCCCATCAATTCCTCTGCCGTTACGCGACTGTCCGAGCAACCTATATAGAGGGAATCAGGGCTTTGTCCTTTACCGAGTTTGTCAAAATATGTTGGGTCAACGGATAACTTATTCGCTATCCATTCTTTGTTGTTATCAAAAACTTTACTAAAATCTGCCATATTCTTAAATTGTATGTAAATATTTACGTGTGTTAAAAAATGTATTCTTTTCACAAATGTAATAAAATTGCTTGAAAAACTTCAAAAATCCTCTATATTTAGAGCCATTTTTATCGCAATTAAAGTTCCGCTTCCAATAAAAAGAATCAGTGTAAATCAACGCAATCAGTAAAATCTGTGTTCAAAAAACGTAATCAGTAAACAATGCAAAACGAAAACAGCAACAACTTATACAGCGAAGACCTCGCCCCTATCCCACAATCCGAACGTAGTTGGGGCACCTGGAACTACGCCGCTTTATGGATTTCCATGAGCCTCTGTATCCCAACATACATGCTCGCATCGTCCCTCATCGAAGGCGGTATGAATTGGTCACAAGCCATTTTTACCATCTTTTTGGGTAATGCAATTGTGTTAATTCCCATGATTTTAAACGGTCATGCGGGGGCGCAATACGGCATACCTTTCCCTGTTTTTGCCCGTGCGAGTTTTGGTACAAAGGGCGCAAATGTACCCGCCATACTAAGAGCAATCGTCGCTTGTGGTTGGTTCGGTATTCAAACATGGATTGGCGGCTCGGCTATTTTTCAGATGTTTAAAGTATGGTTTCCGCCCCTCAGTAATTTGCCTCAAGTTTTCCCAACATCCTTTGGTTTGGAAACAGGACCTGCTATCACGTTCTTTTTGTTTTGGTTATTAAATATGTATATCGTTTATCTCGGCGTAGAAAGCATACGTAAACTATTGGTTTTCAAGGCAATATTCTTACCATTAGCAGCATTAGCCTTGTTTTTTTGGGCAGTCGTTGCAGCCAAAGGCTTGGGTCCAATTTTGGCGCAACCCTCAAAATTCCAAACGAGTAGTCAGTTTTGGGCGTTCTTTTTCCCTGCTTTGACGGGCATGGTAGGCTTTTGGGCAACGCTGTCGCTCAACATCCCAGATTTTACACGTTATGCTAAAAGTCAACGCGCGCAAATCGTTGGACAAGCCATCGGTTTGCCTCCTTCTATGACGTTGTTTGCATTTATTGGCGTAGCCGTAACGTCTGCAACAGCTATTGTTTATGGCTCAACAATTTGGGACCCACTCGTTTTAGCAGGTAAATTTGAGAACAAATTACTTGTTAGTTTCGCTATGATTGCCGTTGTCATTTCTACATTGGCGACCAATATCGCTGCCAATATCGTCAGCCCTGCCAATGATTTTGCGAACCTTGCGCCTTCAAAAATCACTTTCAAAATCGGTGGTTACATCACAGGCATCATCGGCATTATGATTTTTCCTTGGAAATTGATTGCTGACCCATCGGGCTATATTTTCAAATGGCTAATCGGCTATTCAGGTTTGCTCGGCCCCATCGGTGGCATTTTGATAGTTGATTATTTTTTTATCAGACATAAAAAATTGATTGTCAACGAACTCTATACTGAGGGGGGCATTTACAGCTACAAAAATGGTATAAATTGGGCAGCTATGATTGCACTCGTTTTAGGCATTTTGCCCAATGTCGCAGGTTTCTTTGAAGCGATTGAAGTGCTACCAAAAGACGCTGTTCCTATGTGGTTATCAGGGCTTTATAACTATGCGTGGTTTGTCGGTTTTGGCGTTTCAAGCGTGGTTTATTGGTTTTTGATGAAAAAACGATAGCGTTAAAATTTGAATAGGATAAAAAATTGTAGCAACTTGCCCAACTAAATAACCGAAGTAGCGAAAAACCGATTTACTGAGGGGGTTTCAATGACATTTTAAAATTCGATTGCCATGTCTATTCTTATAAAAAACGGGCGCATCATCACCGCCGCCGACGATTACATAGCTGATATTCTCATCGAAGATGAAAAAATCGTCGCCATCGGAAGCCCCCTTTGGGGGTTGGGGGCTACTGAGGGGGTCACTCAAACCATAGATGCCACTGGAAAATTCATTTTCCCAGGCGGTATTGACCCACATGTGCATCTCGAAATGCCATTTATGGGCACTTTTTCAAGCGATACTTATGAAACAGGTACACGTGCGGCTTTGCATGGTGGCACAACGACGGTTATTGATTTTATCCTTCAAAAACAAGGTCATTCGCTCTATTCTGCTCTTGAAGAATGGTCGGGGCGTGCAAGCGGAAATGCTGTTGGCGACTACTCGTTTCACATGGCAGTCACCGATTTCAATGATGAAACCAAGGCAGAAATCGAACCTTTAGTGGAAAAAGAAGGCATTACGTCCTTTAAAATGTTCATGGCATATCGCGGTGCTTTGATGATTGACGATAGGCAAATGAACGGTTTAATGCAAGAAGTAAGGCGTGTCGGTGGCATGGTCACGGCTCATGCAACGAATGGCGATATGATAGATTATTTGGTTGCCAAACACCGTTCCGAAGGCAAATTTACACCTGTTTATCACTATTTGTCGCAACCAGAAATTACAGAATCGGAGGCATCACATCGTTTTACAGACTTTGGTTTTTATAACAATTGTCCAATTTATATCGTACACATGACATGTGAAGGGGCGGTCAATGCGATACGTCAAGCCAGTTTCAGAAATCAAAAGGTTTTTGGTGAAACCTGTATTCAATACCTCCTTTTGGACGCTTCGCTCTACGAAAAACCCAATTTTGAGGGTGCTAAATGGGTCATGTCGCCGCCTTTACGTGAGAAAAAAGACCAACCACACTTATGGGCTGCTATCAATCAAGGCATCATTGAAGTCGTTGCAACCGACCATTGCCCTTTTACATGGGAGAAAAAACTGATGGGCAAAGACGATTTTTCAAAAATTCCAAACGGTCATCCAGCCATTGAAAACCGTATAGAACTGCTTTATACTGAGGGGGTCGGCAAAGGACGCATTACGCTCAATAAATTCGTAGAAGTCACTTCGACCAATGCCGCAAAAATATTTGGTATGTATCCTCGAAAAGGCACTATTGCCGTCGGTTCAGATGCCGATTTAGTGATATTTGACCCAAAAGAAAAACATACTTTATCGGCTGAAAAGCACCACATGAACGTGGATTATTCGGGCTATGAAGGTTGGGAACTTGAAGGTAAAGTAAAGACGGTTTTACTGAGGGGTCAAGTGGCGATTGATAACGATACTTGTTTGGTGGAAAAAGGCTATGGGCAGTTTATTAAGCGGAGTAAGGTTTCGGATAAGATTTAAGCATTTTCAAGCATTTTCCTCTTGAAAACCTTGAAGATTTACTCTTTTGTCCAATCTTCAATTTCAATATTTTGAATTCGAGAGAGGTGTTTAGTATTATTTGTCACTAAAATATAATCATTGGCTACGGCTGTTGTGCCGATTAGAATGTCAAAGTCAGGTATTATTTCTCCTAACTTAGTTAAGCGAGCTTTTTCCTTTGCATAAAGAATCGTAGCCGTAGAAAATGGAATAATTTGGATGCGTTCAAGGAAAGAATTTAGCCGTTTCCGTTTTTCATCAATAACGTCTATTGGGCTACATTCAACACCAAAATACAATTCAGCGACGGTAACATCTGAAATAAAACAATGTACAAGACCTACTTTTTTCATCTTTTCATTCATGTTAAAACGATTTTTGAATAAAAAAACGATAATATTGGTGTCTAAAAGATATTTTCTCATAGCATTTCAATTTGCCGACCTAATGAACGGGATTTTTCGATATGGCTGAAAATGTCTTCGGCAGTTTCATCTGAAAAATTCCAACAGCCGTTAAACTCATCTATCCAATCGTTATCATTAGGCATTTTAGTTATGTTTTTTTCAATAGATGTTTTTTTAAGCGATTGAATCAATAATTCAATCAACGACAATTTAGACTCTTTATCAAGGTCTTTAAGCAAAAGCCAATAGGTTTGTATATTTCCAGAAAGTTGCATTTTTTTTATTAGTTCTTTGATTTTCATTAAAATTCAAGCAGTTTCCTTATTTTTTCTCTTAAAAATATCGTTAACAGAGATTTTAAAATCGGGTAAAACAGGTTCAGCAGAACAAATTTCGTCGCTACTTTTAATATAAACCGTTTTTAAATTGTCGCCACAATAGACATGCACTTCTTGTTCTTTTGGAAAAATATGCCAAACGACTTTGACGCCAGCATCTCGATTATTGACTATTTTCTTATTGACGCGGTTAATCGCATCCGTATTTGAAATGACTTCAATAACAAATTCTGGAACGCTTTCTAATTCATCATCGGCAGCTAATTCTATTTGTTGATTAGTCAAAAAAGCAATATCAGGGCGACGATGCTTATCAAGAAAAAATAAATCTCCTTCGGAAATTAGTTCGCCATCAACTTGATTGTTGAATTGTAAAATGCGAAATTTTTCAAGTAAATTTCGAAGAATATAAAGTTGCGTTTTATCCATAGTGCGTTTTGATTTTTCGACAATGCCATTAAGCCATTCGTATTTATAGCCGTCCTCTCGGCTCAAATACTTTTTCTTAAACGCTTCCCAAGAAATACTGGGTTGCTCTTTTATGGCATTTTCAGGAGGCGTTTTATTATATTGAACAAGTGCTTCGGATACCATCATAATATTTTAGTTTTGTGCAAAAATAGTTGTTTTTTATCAAAAAGTAACGTTTTTATGCTCCCCTCAGTAATTTCATTAAAATTAATTTTCAATAAATTAAACTCATAAAACATGTCCAGAATCATCAAAAGCGGCTTAATCCAAATGAGCCTACCTAAAACCGAAGGCGAAGGAACCATCGAAGAAATCATGCAAGCTATGCTCGATAAGCACATTCCGTATATCGAAGAAGCAGGGCGGCAAGGGGTACAAATACTGTGTTTGCAAGAGATTTTTAATACGCCTTATTTCTGCCCGGGGCAAGACCCCAAATGGTACGCTTCGGCACAACCGATTCCTAATGCCACTACGGATTTGATGCAGGAATTGGCGAAAAAATACAGCATGGTCATCATCGTTCCTATTTATGAAAGAGAACAATCGGGTGTCCTTTACAATACAGCTGTTGTAATTGATGCTGACGGTTCAATTTTGGGCAAATACCGCAAAAACCACATTCCTCAAACTTCTGGTTTTTATGAAAAATTCTTCTTCAAACCGGGCAATTTGGGCTATCCTGTTTTCCAAACCAAGTATTGTAAAATCGGTGTTTACATCTGTTATGACCGTCATTTCCCCGATGGTGCTAGGATTTTGGGCTTAAATGGGGCTGAAATCGTCTATAATCCGTCGGCAACCGTCGCGGGTTTATCTCAATATTTATGGAAACTTGAACAACCTGCTCATGCTGCGGCAAACGGTTATTTTATGGGTTGTATCAACCGAGTCGGTACGGAAGCGCCTTGGAATGTGGGCCAATTTTACGGTTCATCGTATTTCGTCAACCCACGTGGAGAGATTTTCGCCCAAGCATCAGAGGACAATGACGAGCTTTTGGTCTCTGAATTTGACTTAGAAATGATTGACCAAGTCCGCAATGTTTGGCAGTTTTTTAGGGATAGACGACCTGAAACGTATGGAAAATTGGTAGAATTGTAAAATTCACCCCCTCAGTATTCACGCCAAAAAAGCCACCTAAAAACACATTTAGGCGGCTTTTTTGTCTAATTTTGTAAAAAAACAAATCAAGAATGATAAAAACAAAAAGCATCTGCTTAATCATCTGTTGCATTTTAGGATTTATGCAATTAGGTAGTGCGCAAGAAAAAAGAAACCCTTCTTTCCCCGATGGCACTAAAATACCTGATTGGTTTACGAATACGACCAAAGTAAAGTTGGAAGACCTTGGTAAACAATATAAAATCACTGACTTTGGGGCAGTGAACGACAGTACGGTTTTACAAACCAAAGTGATTCAAAAAATAATAAACAACGCTTCTGAAGACGGCGGCGGCGTTATCATCATTCCCAAAGGCACTTTTCTAAGCGGGGCTTTGTTTTTTCAACCCAAAACGCACCTTTATGTATCCGAAGGAGCTGTGTTAAAAGGCTCGGACGATATTGGCAACTACCCGAATATGCCCTCGAGAATAGAAGGACAAAGCATCAATTATTTCGCAGCCTTGGTAAACGCACACAATGTGGATGGTTTTACGATTTCAGGAAAAGGCACAATTGACGGCAACGGACTAAAATATTGGGAAGCTTTTTGGCAAAGACGTAAAGAAAATCCCAATTGTACGAATCTTGAAGTTTGGAGACCCCGTTTGGTGTTTATTTGGCATTGCAACAACGTGCAAGTGCAAGATGTAAAGCTGCACAATTCGGGGTTTTGGACAAGTCATTATTACCAATGTGAAAATGTGAAAATATTAGATTTGCATATTACCTCGCCGCATGAACCCGTAAAAGCACCGAGTACCGATGCGATTGACTTAGATGTCTGTTCCAATGTACTCATAAAAGGTTGTTATATGGCTGTAAATGATGATGCTATTGCCTTAAAAGGCGGTAAAGGTCCTTGGGCAGAAAGAGATGCGTCAAATGGTGAAAATACCAATATCATCATCGAAGATTGTGAATTCGGCTTTTGTCATGCTGCTTTAACTTGTGGTAGTGAAGCCATTCATAATAAAAATATCATCATGCGTAATTGTCATGTCAATGAAGCAAAAAGGCTTTTATGGCTGAAAATGCGCCCCGATACGCCTCAAAAATACGAGTATATTACGGTGCAGGACATTACAGGCGAGGCTTCAAGTTTGATTTATGTAAAACCATGGACGCAGTTTTATGACTTAAAAGGCAGACAGGACACACCCCTCTCCTACTCCGACAACATCACTTTGAAAAATATCGAACTCAAATGCGACGTATTTGTTGATATTGCAATTGGTGAATACGACAGATTGTCTAATTTTACTTTCGATAATTTAAAGATAACTGCTAAAAATAGTGCTTATAATAAAGACGTGATAAAAGGATTGACGCTTTCTAATGTGTTGGTTAATAATGAATTGATTAAATAATTAAAATTCGTGTCAATCCAAAAATATTAAATATGGAACATAAAGCAAAATCAATCAGACCCTTTATCGGTGCTAAAGACTTTGATGTTTCTCGCCGTTTTTACAACGACTTAGGATTTCAAGAAAGTATCATTTCGCACGATATGTCTTATTTCCAAACCGAGGGATTGGGCTTTTATTTACAAAAAGCTTATGTCAAAGATTGGATTGACAATACAATGATTTTTTTAGAAGTAGATGATGTACAACGTCATTGGAATGCATTGTTGGTTTTGGACTTGCCTACTAAATATAATGGTGTCCGACTCACCCCGATTCGTGTTTTAGATTGGGGTCGAGAATGTTTTTTGAACGACCCATCTGGCATCCTTTGGCATTTTGGAGAATTTTTTAATTTGAAATAAATGATAACAAACAACCGTCTTTCAGAAGCTGAATACGCAGCAAATTTTGCTGACATTCACCCACCTTTTGCAACCCATGACGCTGCTGTTGTGGAAGCCAATCGCTGTATTTTTTGCTACGATGCACCGTGCATGAAGTCTTGTCCAACGTCCATTGACGTGCCGATGTTTATTCGTCAAATCACAACCGACAATATCAAAGGTTCTGCCAAAACGATATTCGATTCTAATATTTTGGGTGCGGGATGCAGCCGCGTTTGTCCTGTAGAGAAACTGTGCGAAGGCGCTTGTGTCTATAATTTAATGGGCGAAAAACCCATTGAAATCGCTCGTTTGCAGCGTTATTCGACTGAAAAAGCGATTGAAGAAAAATGGCAACTCTATAAAACCGCCCCCTCAGTAAATCGTCGTGTAGCCGTCATTGGCGCAGGTCCCGCAGGTTTGTCTTGCGCTCATGCGTTGGCACGTCAAGGCGTTGAAGTTGTTGTTTATGAAAAAGAACAGAAAGGCGGCGGCTTGATGACTTATGGCGTGGCGGGTTACAAAGTGACACCTGAATTTTGCGAGGCAGAAGTGGATTTTATCACATCCATTGGCGGCATTTCGATTGAATATGGGCAGGAATTAGGTAAAGATATTTTCCTCAATGAACTGCAACACAACTTCGACGCGGTCTTTTTAGGCATAGGCGTTGGCTTGGCGAGACCCCTCAGTATAGAAGGCGAAAATTTGGCTGGCGTAGAAGATGCCCTTGAATTTATCTATAATATCCGTACAAAACCGTTTCAAACCGTTGCCGTTGGCGACAAAGTAGCCGTTATCGGTTTGGGTATGACAGCTATTGACGCGGCTACACAAGCGAAACGGCTCGGTGCTTCGGAAGTGACGATTGTTTATAGAAGAACGGAATCTGAAAAACCTTGTACAGATGTCGAAGTAGATATTGCAAGACTCGATGGCGTTCAGTTTCTGTTTTTAGCGACACCAAAAGAATTGAAAGGAAACTTTGGTAAAGTAACAGAATTGGTGTGTGAAAAAATGACATTAGGCGAACCCGATGTGAGTGGTCGTCGTTCACCTGTTCCGACTGGTGAAACGTTTAGTTTAGAGGTAGATATGGTGATAAAAGCAGCTGGACAGATGCCGTTTGAAAGCCTTGTGAATGATGCACATTTGACGCATAAACATGGAAAAATCGTTGTAAATCAAGACGGTTCTACTAATTTTGCAAACGTTTTCGCAGGTGGCGATGCGGTCAATGGTGGGAAAGAGGTTGTGGATGCCGTACAGGCTGGGAAAGTAGGGGCCGCTGGAATTACGAAATACTTAAACACCGTCAATTAAAAATGAAACTTTCATTAGTACTCATTTTATTATGCTTGATAATCGCTTGTCAATCAAAACCAAATCCTATTCAAAAACCTGAAATTGCCACCAAAGAAGATAGTTTGGAGCTTATTATTCAAAAAAAATTAGAAGTTTGCCATATATTGACATCAAGACAATTTGGCGAGTCCTTTTTAAAAGATGGAATAAAGCTCAAAGATTTGAATACGTGCGATTCTCTTATGCTTTCTGTTGTCGATACGCTTCCAAATGCGCCTCAAAATGAGCAGTTGTTTTGGTTTTCAGTTTTATCCAAAATGTCAAATCAAACGGATGGTTATTTATCAGAAGGTTTTGGCAATATGGCTTATAATTTTGTTGAAAAACAACCTTTACAATTTGCCAAAAACATATTGGGTGTTAAAAAAGATTTTCAAATAGAAACAAATTTAAAGAATTGGGCAGACCAAATCTATGGTGAAATCTCTATCGCAAATGAAGGTGATGAAAAAAAAGCTGTTGAAATCTATATTAAAAACCTTAAAAAAGCAGCTAAGAATTTTGAAATGTCCGAGTTAAAGATAATTGACAGGTTTTGTAAAATATTAATAGCTAAATTTTGACCCCTCAGTAAATCTATCAAAAACTAACCACCAACAAAGCACTCTCGCTCTTTTCAGGCGGAAAAATCTGATACACTTCACCTGTTGTTTCGTCAACAACTTCGGTCACATCTGTTAGTTTTTTCAGTATTTCCTCGTGTTCTTTTATGGTCGTTTGAGAGGTTTTCAAGGATTCTTTGAGGAAAGTCCATTTGTCATCGTGTGAAAAATCATAAGACGTACGGTATTGAAGCCGCACTTTGGCGTGGTCAATTTCAAGCGTTTTCTCACCTTGTTCGATTGCCTTTCCTAAAGCCAATGGTTTTATCTGTTCAATGACTTCGGACAGATAGCTTTCATAGCGTTTCAACTCGATATAGACTTTGAGTAAGTCAAATTGGGGCGACGTAATCACTTGATTTGCATCATTTTGTGCCAATTCAATTATACCTTTTTTGGTCAATGTCTTATCAATCGTACCCAGGGCTTTTATAATTCCCATCTTATGTTGATTTTCTTAAAAAAGTGATTTGTACTGGAAAAAGTAGGGTTTTAATCACACATTTCTATTCTTATTCAAAAAAGCATCCATCGAAAAACGCCCACTGCCCAATAAAAAGAGGGCGATAAAAGGGAAGAGATAAAGCAAGGGCAGCTCCTTTTTACCCATAGGGTCATTCGCATGGATGATGCTCACAGCAACGAGCATGGTTGCCATCAAAGGTATAACAGCAAGCCGCGTCCATAAGCCTAATATTATCAATATCGAGCAAAAAAACTCGGCAAAAACCGCAAAGGCAAATGTGACTCCCATACCAATAAAAACAGGATCGGCAAATTTGATTTCTTCACCACTGAAATACTTCATAAATTTAGGAAAACCATGAGTGAGCATCAATAATCCTAAGCTAAGCCGCAAAATCAAGGAAGCCCAATCGGTTGATGAAGCTGACCAAATTTGTGTAGAAGTGAGTTTTTTAAACATGATTTTTGATTTTAATATTATTTTGAATGATACCGCAATATGACAAAAATATCACTTTGCATGGATTATTAACCGTATCCGTTGATATTTTTAAAATAAAATAGCGTAGAAACCAAAAGAAATGTCTTTTATTTGCTCGCATGAGGGCTATACACACATATTTCATTACGCTTTTTTTTGCGTTATCCGTTTGTTGGACAGCAGCACAAGAAGTGCCACGTACCCTCAATTTCACTAAAAACGACTACCACGCCCAAAACCAGAACTGGTCAATAACCCAATCCATTGATGGTGAAATGTTCTTTGGCAACGGCGATGGACTCCTACGATTTGATGGTTCAACTTGGCAAACATTACCCTTGCCGAACAAACAAATCATCCGTTCAGTTGCTGCCGATGGGCATGGGCGCATATATGCAGGTGGCTATGCAGAGTTTGGTTTTTTTCAAAAAAATGCTTTTGGCAACCTCGAATATACCCCCCTCAGTATAAATGTTAAATTTGAGAAAGTAAAAAAGGAAGAAATCTGGCACATCGTTGTCACGCCTCAAGCGGTCTATTTTCAATCATTTTCAACGATTTATAAATACGATTTTCACGACATAAATGTATTGAGCCCCCCTGGTAATATCATGTTTTTGCATGAAGTCAATGGGCGACTCATTCTACCTGTCATTTCAAAAGGGTTGTATGAACTCACCCCTAACAATGAATTTCAATTCATAGAAGGCAGTGACTTTTTAGCAAAAAAAATCATTTCTACCATTTTACCTTACGGCAATGACGGCTTCCTCATTGGCACCGTCCGCGATGGTATTTTTGTCTTTGAAAACAAACATTTTAGCGTTTGGTCGGAGGCATCACAGCTCATTTCACGCAATTTCCAACTCAATAATGGGCTGCGTTTTACCAACGGAAACTATGCTTTTGGAACAATTTTGAACGGTGTTTATTTGTTACGACCCGATGGTTCGATATTTCGACACATCAATAAAGAGAATGGTTTACAAAACAACACAGTGCTTTCCATGCAAGAAGACCATACTCAAAACCTTTGGTTAGGGCTTGATAAAGGCATTGATTTAGTTGACTTGACCGCTCCTTTGACGTTTTTTCAAGACCGAAGTGGGAAAATTGGGGCGGTGTACGCTGCCGCTATTTTTAATGAAAAATTGTTTGTTGGCACAAATCAAGGTTTGTTTTACAAAACCGATGGTTCTAAAGAAGACTTTACATTGCTCAATGGCACACAAGGACAAGTTTGGGATTTAAAAGTCCTTGATAATCAACTACTTATCGGTCATAACAGTGGCAGTTTCACGTTGAATACCAACAATCAATTATCCAAAATTTCAGACGTTACAGGTGGTTGGAATACCATTAAGCACCCCTCAGTAAAAGACGTGATTTTACAAGGCACTTACACAGGCATTGCTGTTTTTCAAAAAAACAATGGTGCATGGTCTGTTTTAAAAAAAATAAACAATTTTAACGAACCTGTTAAAAAAATTGCCTTTGATTCTGTTGGAAACCTTTGGGCTATCAATGCTTATCATCAGCTTTTTAAGCTCAAAATCAAGGAAAATTTTGAAAATACTGAGGGGGTAACACCTATGAAAATTGGAAATGCTGTCAAGTACGATTTTTCTAAAATAGGCAATGATTTGTATATCAAAGCGGATGACACATATTATATGTATGAAAACGACAAAACGGGTTTGCGTAAAATAGACAACAAAGGTTTTGAAAATTGTAAATTATACGGTGGAATGGGTGTTGATTTCATGAAAATCCATCCTGATTTTGTTGAAATACTTATGGCACATCCCGATAAAATCGGGAGGGAGGGTAAAATGCCTATTCGCTTGCGTTTAAAGTTAATTACGGACTATGAAACCATCATTGCACTTGACAGCAGCCGTTATCTTTTTGGCTTGGACGATGGCTATGCTGTTTTTAACAAAAAAAATACACCCCCAAATATCCCTTTTACACCCAAACCCATCATTCGTTTGTTCGCAAAAGACGGTGCTTCGTTTCATTTTTATCCATCTGATTCTGCCCAAAAATTGTTGCGATTGCCGTCTGATTATCGCGCTTTGCGGATTGATGTGAGCCTACCTTACTTTACAGATGCCGCCAGATACAGCTATTTTTTAACGGGTCACTCTAAAGATTGGTCGGCATGGGAATCTGCAACATCGCATGAATTTGTCAATTTATCGGCTGGGAAACACATTTTTCGCTTGAAAAATGACATTACGGGCGAAGAAACGGCAATAGAATTTGACATAAAACCACATTGGTATGAAACAATTTGGGCAAAAATCGGCTATTTCTTAGCATTCATCGGTTTGATTTTTTTGCTTTTAAAATTTCATAGAATTCAACTCGATAACCAACGCCTACACTTGGAAGCTGAAATGTTGCGCGAACTTGAACAACAACGCATCAGAGCTGACAATGAAAAATTGCACCTCGATATCATCAATAAAAGCCAAGACCTCGCTAACTCCACGATGGGGATCATCCGCAAAAATGAAATTCTGATTGAAATAAAAGAAGAACTCGAAGACATCAAAGCCGAACACAGCACCCGTTTCCCTGAAAAACACTATGCAAAATTGAAGAAAATGATAGAAAACAACCTATCCAGTGAAGAGAATTGGCTCGTTTTTGAAGAGAATTTTAACCAAGTCCATGAGGATTTTTTGAAACGTTTGAAAACAGAATACACCGATTTAACGCCCGGTGACTTAAAATTGGCGGCTTACTTGCGTATGAATTTGAACTCAAAAGAAATCAGTCCATTGTTATATATTTCTGTTCGAGGTGTCGAAAACAAACGGTATCGGTTGCGAAAAAAATTGGCATTGCACGACAACGACAATTTGACGGAGTTTATATTGAAATACTAAGGAGGGTATTTTTTTATAAAATAA
Organism: Saprospiraceae bacterium; assembly: GCA_031367705.1. Taxonomy (GTDB): domain Bacteria; phylum Bacteroidota; class Bacteroidia; order Chitinophagales; family Saprospiraceae; genus JAAFJT01. Next base: position 33,663 of record JANLQI010000429.1, read on the forward strand.
AACATGTCATTTACCTAATATTTCAGCCACCATGAGGTGGCTTTTTTTTTGTTTAAAAACGTTTTTTATTCAAAATATTGACAATCAACACTTTGCAAATAGGACAATTGCCTACAAAATGGCTATTGATGTAGTAAAAACAACTTTGGTGTAGTCATGGTGAGGTGAAAAATTAGCGTTTGGTTTGGCAATAGCCTATCTTTGGTTTATAAAAATTCGGTTTTTAAGCTAATTATCCAATAATAGTTTTAAAAATCGAATAACAACAAAAATAATATGAAATTCTGAAACCAAACAATATGACGATACCTCGTAGCCATATTTTTCCCATTATTATGTGCTTGACAATGCCCTTTTTACTGAGGGGTCAAAATCCGCCTGCGCCAACCAATGTGGTGGCAGTTGGCTATGATAGTCATGTAGAATTGACTTGGGCTTCTGTTGTAAATGTTCAAAATTATCAGATTTGGCGGTCAACTAATGGGGGTGCAAAATTCGATTCGCTCAAAACGGTGAGTGATACGATGTTAATTGACTTTGTTAGGTCGTTGGGTACAAATTTCTCACTCATATATAAGGTGAAAGCAATAGGCGCAGCGGGTGCTGTTTCCAATTTTTCAGCAACTGCATTGGGTCATGTGCATCCGATGCCCGACGATAGTTTGATGGAAATGGTGCAACGCTACTCGTTTCGGTATTTCCGAGAATTTCAACACCCTGTTGCAGGTATGGCGAGAGAGCGTAATACTTCTGATAACACTGTAACGACTGGCGGCACTGGCTTCGGCGTTATGGCTTGGGTTGTTGCTGTTGAACGTGGTTGGGTGACACGTACTGAGGGGGTGGATTATATGCTCAAATTACTCTCTTTTTTACAAATAGCAGACCGTTTTGCAGGTGTTTATCCGCATTGGTTGAATGGGCAAACAGGCAAAGTACAGCCGTTTAGCCAATATGACAATGGCGGGGATTTGGTTGAAACGTCCTTTTTGATGCAAGGTTTGCTGACCGCACGTCAATATTTTACCCGTTCAACACCAGAAGAAACGGCAATTCGGCAGCAAATAACGGATATTTGGCAAGCCGTTAACTGGCAATTTTATAGGAAAAACAATGAAAATGTGCTTTATTGGCATTACTCGCCAAACTACACTTGGCGCATGAACGTTCAACTGCGCGGCTATTATGAAGCTCTGATTACCTACATTTTGGCAGTGGCTTCGCCAACAAAAGGCGTTCCTGCGAGCCTTTATCATCAAGGTTGGGCGAGCAGTCCTAATTATCGGAATGGACAGACGTATTATGGGCGTACTCTGCAAGTAGGGCCATTGGCAGGCGGGCCTTTGTTTTTTGCACATTATTCTTATTTAGGCTTTGACCCAAGACGTAAAAAGGACGCTTATGCCAATTATTGGCACCACAACGTAGCGCAAACCCTCATAAATTGGGAATATTGCAAAAGCAATCCCCTCAGTAAAACAGGCTATTCAGCCGACAATTGGGGCTTGACAGCAAGCGACGACCCATATGGCTACCTCGCACATGCACCGCTTGAACAAACGGATAATGGTACGATTTCGCCAACAGCCGCTTTAAGTTCGATGCCTTATTCTCCTACGCAAAGCATGGCGGCTTTGAAGTATTTTTATCGCACACAAGGCGAGCGGCTTTGGGGCAAATATGGCTTCTATGATGCTTTTAATTTAGGTCAAAATTGGTTTGCTACCTCTTATCTAGCAATTGACCAAGGCCCTATAATCGGTATGATTGAGAACCATCGGACAGGGCTTTTGTGGCGGCTTTTTATGTCAAATCCTGAAATTCAACCCGCTTTGGATGCAATCGGTTTTGTGCCTGATGCCACTGCTTCTAAGGATGTCATTGCGAGGGACGAAGCAACTGAGGGGGTCGGTTTATCTGTTTTTCCAAACCCCAGCACAGATAAAACAATGATCGTCATTGAATTACAAAAAACAGAAACGGTTAGTTTAGACATTGCGGACGTAACAGGTCGTGTCATAAAAACCGTTTTTCAACATAAAAATTTACCCGAAGGAAAAAACCAAATAAGTGTAGAGACGCAGGACTTGACAAATGGTTTTTATGTCTTTATACTGAGGGGGGCCAATTTTATTAAAAAAGAAACTCTTATAAAAAGTTTATAGGTGAAAATGAATAGAGGCTAATTGTAACGCCTTACTATCCATTATCAACTATCATTTATCCACTAAATTCTTATTCAAAAACCAGTATTATTTAACCAAATCGTTTTAATTATGAAAAAAATACTACTCTCTTTTGCGTTACTGCTCATGGCAGTCGGCTTTATGAAAGCCCAAATCAATGAAAATTTTGAAAGCGGAACAGCATCTCTGAACTGGGAAGCATTGGACGGTACTTGGAGTGGCGTGGTGAACAACCCGAAACCCAATGTTGTCAACAACTCGACAAAAGTCGGTCGTTACATCAAAAAAGACTCATCGGCGTACAGTCTTTTCTGGGCGAAATTTACAACGCCGATTAACTTAACAACAAACAACCGCTTCAAAATCAATGTATATTCTAAAAAAGCAGGTACTTTGATTTTCAAATTGGAAGGGCCAAAAGGTAACAAAGAAGTCGCTAAACAAATCGTTGTGACCGATGCGTGGCAGGAATATAGCCTTGATTTCAAAAGCGCCAGTGCTGTTGACTCTCTCAATCGCTTGATTTTGTTCTTTGATGCGGGTGTTGGCAATTCAAAATTGGATACGTTCTGGTTTGACAATATCCAACAACTCCCTGCCGATGCTTGTTCGGGTGTGGCAGTCAATCCTCAAATTATTGATGATTTTGAATGTCAACGCAATGCCAACTACTTAAATGGATGGGATTCGTTGACTGTTGTGAACAATCCGAGTGTAACGGGCATCAATACGTCTGCAAAAGTAGGGCGTTATGGCGACCCACAAGGACCAGGACAGGAATGGAACAACATTTTGCACACCAACCTCAATGGGTTTGACTTGAAGACTTATAGTTATTTCAGAATGAAAGTTTGGGCTGCAAAAACGGGTACATTGCTCATAAAACTCGAAGATGGCTCGCCTGCCGCCGAACGTCCAATTGTTTTAACGGCTTCAGACCTCAACAAATGGATAGAAGTCGGGGCTGATTTCAGTGACCAAGCCTTCAATCCTTTCAAAAAATTGGTTTTATTCTTCAATGCGGGTGTTGCACCAACCAGTGCCGATGTCTATTATATCGATGATTTGAAATGGACTGAAAAGCCCGCTCTCGAAGACTTTGAAACAACACCTAAAATGACGTGGACAAGCACAACAGGCACATACACAGCAGTTGCAAATCCGACAGTCAATGCCACAAATCCAAGTCCTAATGTCGGTAAATTTGTACGTGGCGCAACAGCAATTTCTGTTCTGTCGGGTGCTTTGCCTACAGGTTTCAAGGTGGATGCTACGGCTCCTCAAGTCAATTTCCAAGTGTTGGCTCCAGCAGGTTCTGTTGGGCAAAAGGTTAAAATTCAATTAGTTAGTGCTTTGCAAGGTACTAAAGAAGCGGAAGCGACAATTGACTCGGCTGGTACTTGGACGAACCTGGGCTTTGATTTATCGTCTGCGATTGGCATTACCGATATTGGTTCTATCACGATGCAGTTCAATTCTGGTACAGCTGCAAGTGGTGCCATTTATTACTTCGACAACTTGAAATTAAGCAAACTGACGCTTAATGCTTGCTTGACAGTTACTAAAATTCCAGAAATATTAGACGATTTTGAATGTCAACGTAATACAACTTATGGTGGAGGTAGCGACCGTTTGACCGTTACCAATAACACACAACAAGGGGCAGCCAACCCAAGTGATAAAATAGGTCGCTATGCTGACCCTGCGGACGAATGGTCTGCTTTGAGTTTGACAAGCACAACTGCGTTGAATTTGTCGAAATATAATCAATTGAGTCTCAAAGTATTTGGTCCTCGCACAGGTATTCCGATGTTGTTCAAATTGGAAGGCGGCACTTCTGGTGTCAAAGAGATTTGGGATACATTGAGAACGGCTAACGCATGGCAGACTTTCAAGATTGATTTCAGCAGCGTGAAAGCCAATAATTATAAAAATATTGCCATTTTCTTCAACGGTAGTGTGGCAAATTCAGGCAATGATATTTATTTGATTGACGATATTCAATGGAAATCAGAGCCAATTACTGGCTGTGCATTAGATTTCGAATCGGCAGATAGAAACGTGCCTTTCAAGTATTTTGCAAACGATACACTCGAAGGAAAATTTGCTCGTGTTATAGCAAATCCGAAAAAAGCAACCATCAATATCAGTAATAATGTCTTGGAATTCAAGCGTTTACCAGGCGGTGCTGTTTATGCAGGTGGTTATTTCGATTTACCTGCACCTATGAAATGGACAACAAGCAGTCTTACAATCAAAGCGAAAGTCTATATGGATCACATTGGTAATTTTGCAGCAAAATTAGAAGGTGCAAATCCCGTCATTGAATTAATTGTTGCCAATACGAAAGTGAATGAATGGGAAGAAATTACTTTTAATTTTACTGGAAAAGGAACGCCTGTTATTACGGGAGCAGAAGGTCACACACGCTTAACAATGTTCATTGACTTAACTTTACCAGTCGCAGCAACGATTCAAACGAGCTATATTGACGACATCGTTATCGGAGTTGGTAGCTGTACAACCACGGGTATTTTTGAAAATGCGAAGGTGGAATCGCTCAAAGTTTATCCAAATCCTGCTTTTGATGCTTTATACATTGACAATACTGAGGGGGTACGCCGTCTTGAAATTACCAATATGTTGGGTCAAAAAGTTAAAGTTGTCAACTTAAATACGGTTGATACTTACACCGTTTCGCTCAATGGTTTGGACAGAGGCATGTACCTAATTTCAGCCTATAACGACAAAGGCTTGGTTGCCAATAATAAATTTGTGAAAGAGTAGTACTTGTTTTTCATACTTGTGTTGAGGGTTTTGTCGGGCTGCTTTTGGGGTAGCTCGACGACCCCTCAGTATTTTTAATTGAATATTGAGTGTTGATTGTAATGATTTGTTTTAGACCACTGATTAGACTGATGCGACTGGTTTTCACTGATTTTTTTAAAATCAGTATGAGACAAAAAAAATCAGTGTAAACCAGCCGCATCAGTCTAATCAGTGGTCTAAAACAAATCAATATTCAATATTCCTAAAAATCATCTTTTATGAAATCGAAACTACTACTCACAACCGTCTTTTTCCTCCTTTTTCTATTGGGTTGCGACCAAAAACCCACAGGAACAGCCATCCAAACGTCCATAAAAGACAATCCTAAATTTTCACTTGATGAGGTAGAACGCCGCACCTTTCGTTGGTTTTGGGATTTGATTGACAAAAACTATCAAGTGCCTGACCGCCATCCAAAACGCGATTTTTCAAGCATCGCGGCAACGGGTTTTGGGCTTACCGCTTACTGTATTGGTGCTGAACGTGGTTACGTGACCCGCGCACAAGCGGCTGATAGAGTGGTCAAAACGCTCCGTGCTTTGTGGGCAATGCCACAAGGTGACGCGAAGTCGGGTGTGAGTGGTTATAAAGGTTTTTACTACCATTTTCTGAACCATGAAACAGCGTTGCGCTATGAAGAAGTAGAATTGTCTTCCATTGACACAGGCTTACTCATGGCAGGTGTATTATCTGTTATGTCTTATTTTGACAAAGAAAATGACCCTATTGAAAAAGAAATCCATGAATTAACAGAAAAACTTTACCAGCGTGTGGACTGGTCTTTCTTCTTAAATGACAATAAAAACCTGTCTATGGGTTATCACCCTGGACGTGGTTTTTTAAAAGCGGAATGGATTGGCTACAACGAAGCGATGGTTCTGCTCGTCATGGCGATTGGTTCACCCACACATCCGATTCCTGCCGATTGTTGGGATCGCTGGTGTGCACCTTACAAATGGGCAACCTATCAAGGACAAGCACACGTCAATTTCGAGCCACTTTTTGGACACCAATACAGCCAAATGTTCATTGATTTTAGAGGCATCCAAGACCCTTATATGAAAGCCAAAGGCATTGATTATTTTGAAAATTCAAGGCGTGCCACCCTTGCTCAACGCAATTATGCCATCGAAAATCCAAACAATTATAAAAATTACAGCGCAAACGAATGGGGTTTGACGGCTTGCAACGGCCCCCGTGATACGGTTGTCAATATCAATGGCACACAGCGCAAGTTTTTTGAGTATGGCGCACGCGGCGCAGCGTCTATACGTGTTGTAGATGATGGTACGATTGCGCCCACGGCTGTCGGTGGTTCGATTCCTTTTGCCCCCGAAGTCTGCATTCCTGCCCTTGAAAATATGTGGAATAAATACTACAACACACCGCTTGTGACTGAATACGGTTTCAAAGACGCTTACAATCCGACTTATACTTTTTATTCAAATAATAACTCAAACCCTCAAATTACTGAGGGGGGGTGGATTGACCGTGATTACTTGGGCATTGACCAAGGACCGATTGTCATTCAGATTGAAAACCATCGCTCAAGTCTTGTTTGGAATTTGATGAAAAAGAATCCTTACATCGTAGCGGGTTTGAAAAAAGCGGGGTTTAAAGGGGGGTGGTTAGATACTGTTAAAAATTAATGCAATATGAACTTGTCTCAATTGCCTCCATCTTTAGATGGAGAATATTAGAATTGCTATTTTCTCTCCATCTAAAGATGGAGGCAATTGAGACAAGTTGTCGTAGCAAAGATTGCGAATCTGTCTTCAAAAAAAAATCATAAATAAATGAATATCAAACGATTAAACATACTCATCTTACTCTTAACGAGTTCTGCTATTCTCTTTGGGCAAAACCCAACGAAGAAAAAGACACCCCCTCAGTATAAAGACCCTATTGACAGAAAAGTAGATTCGGTCTTAAACAAAATGAACCTTGAAGAGAAAATTGGGCAACTCACCCTCTTCACCTCCGATTGGGACGTGACGGGTCCAACAATTCGAAAAGGTTATGCCGACGACATCCGTTCAGGCAAATGCGGTAATATTTTCAACGCCCACACTGCTGATTACAACCGCAAATTGCAGGAAATTGCGATGAAGGAAACGCGCATGAAAATCCCGTTACTTTTCGGTTACGATGTCATTCATGGCTACAAAACCATTTTTCCGATTCCGCTTGGCGAATCTGCGAGTTGGGATATGGCAATCATTGAAAACTCTGCCCGCATCGCTGCCGCAGAAGCCGCCGCTGCAGGATTGCATTGGACGTATGCGCCCATGCTCGACATCTCGCGCGACCCTCGTTGGGGGCGTTGTACTGAGGGGGCAGGTGAAGATGTCTATCTCGGTTCTATGATTGGCGCGGCGCGGACACGAGGTTTTCAAGGCAAAATAGGCTCAATTTCAAGCATTGCGGCTTGTGCTAAACACTTTGCCGCTTATGGGGCTGCCCAAGCGGGGCGTGATTACAACACCGTTGATATGTCCGAAATGAGTCTCTGGGAAACCTATTTGCCGCCTTTCAAAGCCAGTTTAGACGCAGGTGCTTTGACCTTTATGACATCCTTCAACGAAATAAATGGCGTGCCATCATCCGCAAATCCGCAACTTTTGACCGATATTCTTAGGAAAAAATGGGGTTTTAAAGGCTTTATCGTTACAGATTATACTTCGATTAACGAAATGGTCAATTATGGCAACGTGAAAGACGACAAAGAAGCGGGTGAAAAATCCATAAATGCGGGCGTGGATATGGACATGCAAGGCGCGGTGTTTTACAATTATTTACAAAAATCATTGGCAGAAGGTAAGGTCAATATTCAAACAGTCAATGATGCGGTCAGACGCATTTTAAGGGTTAAATTTCAACTCGGTTTGTTCGACGACCCTTATAAATTCAGTGATACGGAACGTGAAAAACGGGTTGTTTTTTCAAAAGAAAACCGTGATGCGGCTCGTGATGCGGCTCGTAAAAGTATGGTTTTGTTGAAAAACAATGCTTCTATACTACCTCTCAGTAAAAATATCAAAACAATCGCCGTTATCGGGCCACTTACCGATTCCAAAATTGACCTCATTGGTTCATGGTCGGGAGCCGGAGATGGCAACGCATGTGTGAGCCTTTTGGAGGGCATCAAAGCGGCTGCGCCTTCTGCCAATATTCTGTTTGCCAAAGGCTGCGATTTAGAGAACACTTTCCCTGCCATGAATCACCCGATGATGAGCAAAGAAGGTTTTGCAGATGCCGTCAAAGCGGCTAATCAAGCCGATGCGGTCATCGTTGCAGTTGGTGAACGCGGTTGGATGACAGGCGAAGCCGCTTCTCGTGCCGATATTGGTTTGCCTGGTGTTCAAAAAGAATTGGTTTTAGAACTCATCAAAACGGGCAAACCCATCGTCGTTGTGCTGATGAATGGTCGTCCGTTGACCTTTCCAGAAGTTGCCGACAGCGCTTCGGCAATCTTAGAAACATGGTTTTCAGGTACAGAAGGCGGTCATGCCATAGCCGATGTGCTGTTTGGCGACTACAATCCTTCGGGCAAATTGCCGATGACGTTTCCAAGGTCTGTCGGTCAAATCCCCTTGTATTATTGTCAAAAAAACACAGGTCGCCCTTTTGATGCTAATAATAAATACACCTCGAAATACATGGATATGCCAAACACCCCTCAGTATCCGTTCGGTTTTGGCTTGAGTTATACGACTTTTGCTTACGAAAACCTAAGCGTTGACAAACCTACTTGGGGTTTTAAGGATAAAATCAATGTCTCTTTTACTTTAACAAATACAGGCAATCGAGACGGCGAAGAAGTCGCTCAACTCTATGTCCGAGACTTGGTCGGTAGTTTGACAAGACCTTTGAAAGAACTAAAAGGTTTTAAAAAAGTCTTTTTAAAAAAGGGTGAAAGACAAGTCGTTACCTTTACTTTAACAGCAGATGACGTGGCGTTTTACCATCAAAATTTAGAGAAAAAAGCAGAACCTGGGGACTTTGATATTATGGTTGGCGGCTCTTCTGATGCGGTTAAAACGGTGCGGGTGACTTTGAAATAGAAAACGAATACCTTGATAATCAGCACTATTCTACACATTTCTCCATTGCCTTCATCTTTAGATGGAGGAAAAAAAATCACTATTTTCCTCCATCTAATGAGTTTCAAAAAAATAAAGTGCATTATATAACAATATAATTTTGGTAAAAGGGGTATAACTTGCGATAAAAAACAGACAAGATGATAGTAATAGATATACGCTTAACACAAACGGCTGTATCGGAACTTG
>JANLQI010000436.1:0-36176 GCA_031367705.1 Saprospiraceae bacterium
TCCATTAATAAAGAGCTGTTGGTGGCTATAGCGTAGGGGTTCTACCTCTTCCCTTTCCGAACAGAGTCGTCAAGCCCTATTGCGCCGATGGTACTGCACCCCTGAGTGTGGGAGAGTAGGTCGCTGCCAACTCAAGTAAACTTAAGCTCCACTGTGAATTCAGTGGGGCTTTTGTCGTTTTTAATAAATCTTCCCATTAATTTGGGAACGGATTTTTTGCGTTTGGGGGATAACCTTACCCCCTCAGTATAAATGTAAAAATCCGTAGAAAGAATCATCTTTTTAACGGATTTTCTATTTTATCATTCACTAAATTCAGGAAAAACGATACGGCTTATAAGCCAATAATCTTCATACACAAAATTCATATAGCCACGCCCTTTCGTTTGTTCAAGCTTACTACTACCTTTTAAGATGCTTTCATAATCCAAGTTGAAATCAATACCTGCAAATTTTAGCCCTTCTCGCAAATTTTTTATTTCAACATTTAATATTTCTAAATGATTGATTTTCAATTTTTTAAATTGCTTTCTAAAGCTTTCAATGCGCTTTTCATAAACCATTTTTTCCACCATTTCACTATCTTTTTCGGTTGCCATAACAGGAGAAAGAAAATAAGATTTGAAATCGCTTTTGAGATTCATAATAGAATTGAAAAAATTTTCAACATCGCGTTTTAAATCATACTCATCATTTGGATGAAATTCCTCATAGATAAAACCGTGTCTCATGCCTGGTATTCGCATATTACTAATCGGCTTTTCAAAAAATTCCTCTGTGACAAAACGATATATTGTTTCAATTGGATAATCTGCAAGAAAATCTAATTGAATGGCATTTTCTTCCATAATGTCGAACAAGCGGTTTAATGCAAGTTCAATATCATCAGTGTCTAAATCGTCAAACAACTTAAACTCTGGTTGACCGATAAAGTTGTAAACCGTTATTTCAGTGACATCTTTGTACTGACTTTCAAACGCGCTGATGTAATCAAGCCATTGCGATTCTACTTCAAGCGGCAAATCGGGAGAAGGCGTACTCTCAAACATAGCACCATATTCCATTTCAAGATTGAGTTTTTTTAACTCATTTTCAACGCGCAATTGCGTTTCATCGGTGGGCAAATCGTGTTTTTCTTGCATTGTGATGTAGCTTTTTAATTAAATAAGTCCATTCTTAGTATCTGCAAATGTAAAATTTAATTCAAATTTTTTAAAAAAAATACTGAGGGGTAAATGTTTTCCACAAAAAAATATCCTGATGAGGTTTACAGCATCGTCTATTTTCAAACTGAAGAAGCTTTGGGACGAATGAAATTGGATAGAAGTGGCTATGCGAAAGCTGTTGCTCATTTACGTCCGCTTAAAAACCTACCACAAGGGCATCAACTAAATGCAAAAAATTATCTTAGCACTTTGCGCAGTCGTTACATTGGCAGACCTGCTTTCCTTGATGAATTAGGTAAAATTGGACTTCACTTTAAATGAGGACATTTCAAAATATTCACTAAACTCTTGGTGTACGGATTATGACTCTTTGGAAAGGTAGTATAACGGGTTTTAATACAAAAAGCCGTTCTGAGATACTCGGAACGGCTTTTTTACTAATACAGAATAGCATTTCAATACTCCAACAACCGCATATCAATCTGCCGCGTTTCCAAATCTGCTGCAACAATTTGAACCATAACAGGCTGTCCCATTTTCAGAATTTTACCTGACCGAATACCCCGCGCACGTAAACGTGAAGCCTCAACTTCAAATGGTTCAGGACAACGACCAAAATCAACCATCCCCTCAGTCAACATGTGTTTGATTTCAACAAAAACACCGCGTTCTATCATACCGCTGATGATGCCTTCAAAAGTATCACCGATATGTCCTTTTATGTATTCAACTTGCTTGTATTTGATGGATTGACGCTCGGCATCCGATGCTTTTTTCTCTTGTTTAGAGATGTGTTTACATTGGTCTTCAAGTTTTTCTTTGTCAACACGTGTAATTGTTTGCAAATTATCATAAAGAATCCGATGCGCTAAAACATCAGAATAACGACGAATCGGCGACGTGAAATGACTGTAAAACTCAAATGCCAAACCGTAATGTCCAATATTGTCCGATGAATAAACCGCTTTCGCCATACAACGAATCGCTATCGGTGTCAACATCTTCAAACTTTCATCTTTCTCTGCTTTTTTTGCCAAATCATTAAGCGATTTAGCGATGTTTTGAGGCGTATCGAGGTTCATTTTCACACCCAACTCACTAGCAAATGTGGCAAAATCACGCAATTTATCCACATCTGGCAAGTCATGTATGCGATAAATATAAGGCACTTCAATGCCTTTAGAGCGAGAACGTGCGTCACGTTTTGCCATGAAAGTAGCGACTTCTTTATTGGCGAGGAGCATAAAGTCCTCGATGAGCAAATGCGCTTCCTTTCTTTCTTTTACAAAAACTTCAATCGGCACACCCTCTTCGTCCAATTTGAATTTAACTTCATCTGTTTCAAAATTAATCGCCCCACTTTTGAAGCGTTTTTTGCGTAAATGAAGGGCAATTTGATTCATTTTCAATAATTCATGTGAAAAATCACCAGTGCCTGCCTCCAAAATCTCTTGTGCATCTTCGTAAGCATAGCGACGGTCAGAGTGAATAATGGTTTTACCAAACCATTTATTGACGATTTTATATTTATCATCAAACTCAAAAACCGCTGAAAATGTTAATTTATCCTCATTCGGACGCAGAGAACACAACTCATTCGACAATCTTTCAGGTAACATCGGACAAACACGGTCAACCAAATACACCGAGGTCGAACGCAAATAAGCCTCGCGGTCAAGTGCTGTATTGGGTTTAATATAATGCGTCACATCGGCAATATGCACACCGATTTCGATATTGCCATTTTTCAAAACTTGAAACGACAAAGCATCGTCAAAATCTTTGGCATCGTAAGGGTCAATCGTAAAAGTTGTAATACCTCGGAAGTCACGGCGCACCTTGTAGCCATCCCCCTCAGTATGTGCCTCAACACGTGACGTATCGTCGTCAATTAAAGCTGTTTCTGCTAAAACATCATCTGGGAACGTAATGTTAAAGCCATTATTTATCAAAATTGCTTGCATTTCGATATTACTGGTACCCGGTTGACCGAGTATGGCGGTAACTTTTCCGAACAGCTTTTTGTTGTGTCCTTCACCCCAATCGCTTATTTGAACGACCACTTTTTCGCCATCTTGGGCATCTTTTGTATCGTCCATTCGGATGAAAATTTCAGGCACATCTATGCGGTCAGGTTTAACGACTGCAAATTTTCTGGTCACAATAAACACCCCGATAAAGTGATCCATCGCCCGTTTCACAATCTCAATCACTTCGCCATCGGGTTTTCTGCGATTACTCCCTCGCCGACTTTCTGGAAAATAAACACTCAATTTTACACGGTCGCCGTTCATAGCGCCCATGACGAGTTTGGCAGGCACATAAACATCACTTTCCAAACCTTCACAAACCACATAAGCAGCACCTGTTTTGGTCATATCAACAATGCCTTCGTAAATTTTACGTCTGTCGGTTGACGTTCTCTGCGGTCTAACGCGCGAATTTAATTCTTTGAACTGCGCGTTTGGCGTCCGTGAAGAGTCCTTTGACCGAAGAAGTTCCTTAGGAGGAGAGTCCGAATCGGCTTCTCTTGGAACGAATTTCTTTTTGACAACAGCCGGTTTTGTTTGCTCTGCGGTCAAGTCGCCAGAGGCTTCAAGTTGGTCGAGGGCATATTGGACAGAGTCTTTATTGTTGCCAATGCCTAATTTCTCAATGATGTGTCGTGCCGAAAATTTCTTGGTAGGATTGTCTCGGAAGAGTTTTAGAATACCTTTTTGGAGTGCATGTGTTGAGATTTTATTCTCCTTTTTCTTTTCTTTTTTCATGTAAATATATTGATAATCAATGTTTTATTGATTTTTTTTGTTTAAAATACTGAGGGGTTAAAATTCTTTTATAATGCCCCAAATTTACGCCTTTTTATCGAAAATACTGAGGGGGTGCTTTAAATAATTCTGATTCTTCAAAACAGCTATTAAATCATTTAAGTTGTCTATTTCTGGCAAATTCAACCATTTAGCCGCTTGTTTTATCAGTTTTTTAGGCGTTTTACCTGCTTTACGCCATTCGGCTAATGCACTTGCACCTTTTGATTTTGACAGCTTTTCGCCTTGTTCATTTGTTAACAAATCATGGTGTATAAACAGCGAATCCGTAAATTCGGTTCGACCAAACTGTTCTGCAAGGAATATTTGTGCTGCCGTTGAAGTCCATAAATCCACACCACGCACAAGGAAATTGATACCAAAATGACTGTCATCAATAACCGAAGCGACTTGATAGGCGGGTAAACCGTTTTTTTGACGCACCACAAAATCACCGATGGAATGGTGAATGCCGAATGGTGAATGGTGAATTTTTTGGGTTTCTAAATCAAAATTGTTGAAGGAAACTTGTGTTGTTTCAGGAACATGAATACGCCATGCTGTCTCTTTTTTATCAAAATCTATATTTTTAAAGCGACATGTTTGCGGATATATACCATTTACAGATGCTTCTTTGATTTGTTTTCGTGAACACTGACACGTATATATACACCCCTCTCCATCAGGAGTCTTTTGGCCCGTATGCCGCAGTTTTTCAAGTGCATTTTGATACAAATCCAACCGATGATGTTGTGACCAATTTTCTTGAAAATCAGTTACTGAACTGGGCCCTTCATCCCATTCAATACCCAACCAATCCAATGTTTTAAAAATATCATCGAGATACTCAACACGCATCCGTTCCGCATCGAGGTCATCAATGCGCAGCAAAATTTGACCTTCATGCGCTCGTGCAAGCGCATACGTGAGGATAAATGATGCGCCATTGCCTTCATGGAGTAAACCACTTGGCGTAGGGGCGATGCGGGTTTTGAGATTCGGATTCATGGAACGAAGTTACGTTGTTAAGGTCAAAAAATACAATTTATACTGAGGGGGCATAAAAAAGGCTCATTTCTTAGTAGCGGACTCTATTTTTAGATTTATATTTCGACAAATTTTAACAACTTGAATTATTGAAAAATGAAAAACATTCTCATTCCACTCTTTTTACTTATGACACCAATGGCTTTTGCACAACCTAAAACAATCGGGCAAGTTGTCCGTCTCGACCCAAGTTTAGACGATTTGATTGACAAAGATGCCCAAATTGAAGTCCTTGGAGACGGTTTCAAATGGTCAGAAGGTCCCGTTTGGATAAAAAATGGCGGCTACCTCATTTTTTCAGATGTCAAAGCCAACACCATTTTCAAATGGAAAGAAGGCGAAGGCATTACCCCGTTTTTGAAACCATCTGGTTTTACAGGTCGCGGCGAATATGGCGATGAACCTGGCAGCAACGGCTTGACAATCAGCCTCGATGGTCAAATTATCGCTTGCGAACATGGCGATAGACGTGTCAGCATTATGCCTACTGAGGGGGGCGGAAAAAAGACATTGGCAGACAATCATCAAGGTAAACGGTTCAACAGCCCGAATGACGTTGTTCAAAAATCAAATGGCGACGTGTATTTCACCGACCCGCCTTATGGTTTACCGAAAAAAGAAAAAGACCCTACCAGAGAAACAGGCATCTTTGGCGTTTACCGCATCGCTAAAAATGGTGTTGTTACGCTTCTGGTCAATGACTTAACACGTCCGAACGGTTTAGCATTTTCGCCCGATGAAAGCATCATGTATGTCGCTCAATCAGACCCAGACCGCGCATATATTATGGCGTACCCCGTCTTGAAAAATGGTATTTTAGGGAAAGGAAAGCTCTTTTTCGATGCAACACCCATGTCCAAACAAGGCATGAAAGGCTTACCCGATGGCTTAAAGATTGACGATAAAGGCAATTTATTCACAACAGGCCCTGGTGGCGTTTTGATAATTTCACCCAAAGGAAAACTCTTAGGACGCATCGAAACTGGTCAACCGACGGCCAATTGTGGTTGGGGAGACGATGGCTCAACGCTTTATATCACAGCGAATAAGTACCTTTGCCGCATTAAAACAAAAACAAAACCCGCTGTTTTCAGATAATTCTCTAATGGATAATTCTTTAATGGATAATGGATAGTTGATAATGGATAATTTTACTATCCATTATCAACTATCCATTATCCATTAGAAAATTATCAACTATCCATTTTTATTATGCTTTCTACTACAAATGACACCTATTTTATGCAGCAAGCCTTTATCGAAGCTCGGAAAGCTTTTGATGCAGGTGAAGTACCTGTTGGTGCAGTCATCGTTTGCGAAGGCCGTATCATCGCTCGCGGCTTTAATCAAACGGAAAGGCTCAATGACGTGACGGCACACGCTGAAATCATCGCTATGACGGCAGCCACCGATTATTTGGGCAGCAAATATTTAGATGAATGTACCTTATATGTGACCCTTGAACCTTGCCCGATGTGTGCGGGTGCATTGGCTTGGGCGCAATTGAGCAGCCTTGTTTATGCAGCAAGTGATGACAAACGGGGCTTTATGCGGTTTGGAAAAGAGTTATTGCATCCCAAAACAAGGGTGGCAATGGGCATGATGCAAGACGAATGTAGTCATTTGATAAAGCAGTTTTTCAAAGACAAGAGATAATTGAAAAGGCAATAAGCAAAAGGCAAGGGCTGAAAAACAAGGGCAATTTTTACTCAATTGGTAAAAATTGCCCTTTGCTTATTGCCTCTTATTTATTGATTCAATCGAATTTCGTCTTGATTTTCATCAAAAAACTTGTAAGTTGTCAACGGATATTCAGGTTCAGACTGAATACGAATCCATTTATTGTACTTGAAATACCAGTTAATTTGACGTTTTGGCCAAAAACCTTTTGTCAAATAAGCTTCTACAAATGGGTGTACATGAATCGTAATACGTCCTTTTGGACGCGCTTGTAAGACGGCATTGAGGTCAAATTCAAGCGTATCTGTTAGTAAAACAGTCGGTTGGACTTTACCCGTGCCGTTACACGTTGAGCAAGTTTCCGACGTGTTAATTTTCAGTTCAGGGCGGACACGCTGGCGTGTCACCTGCATCAAACCGAATTTACTGAGGGGTAGTATCGTATGCTGGGCGCGGTCTTTCACCATAAAATCCTTCATGGCTTTTTGCAAAGTCTTTTTATGCTCGGGGTCTTTCATATCAATAAAATCAATGATAATGATCCCACCCAAGTCACGCAACCGCATTTGACGTGCGATTTCCTCTGCCGCTTCCATATTGACCGCTAAAATCGCATCATCAGTCGCACCCGAACCGACTTTATGACCGCTGTTTACGTCAACGACGTGCATCGCCTCAGTGTGTTCGATGACGAGATACGCACCACTTGCCATCGTCGCCGTTTTGCCAAAAGAGGCTTTTACTTGGCGATTGACAGGGAAATGGTCGAAAATATGCTTACCACTCGGTTTATGATACTGAACAATTTTTACTTGGTCAGGCGCAAAACCTGCGAGATAGTTTTTGATACTTTCAGATGTCTCTTTGTCATCTACGATAACACGCGAAAACTGATTTGTGAGCATATCGCGTAAAATGCTCGATGTCTTGTCCAACTCGCTCAACAGTTTTGTTGGCGGCTTGGCTTGTTTTAATTGGAAGTAAATCTTCTCCCATTTAGCGGTCATTTGCATCATTTCTTCATGCAATTCCGCTGTTTTTTTACCTTCGGCAGCCGTTCGGACTATTACGCCAAAGTTTTTGGGTTTAATGCTTTCGGCAATCGTTTGAAGCCTTTTTCGCTCGTCTGCGCTGGAAATCTTTTTCGACACTGCAATAATGTCTGTAAACGGAGTCAACACTAAAAAGCGTCCGGGAATTGTGATTTCACAACTCAACCTTGGGCCTTTTGTGCCAATCGGTTCTTTCAAGATTTGCACCAAAATGTTTTGTCTTTTGGGCAAAACTTGGTCAACTTTTCCGTTTTTGTTGATGTCTGGCTCTATTTTGAAATGGTCGAGACTCGCCGTATTGAGACCGCCACTGATAACACTATCAGTGAATTTCAAGACGTTTTTGAGTTTCGGACCCATGTCCGTATAGTGCAAAAACGCGTCTTTTTTATGACCGATGTCAACAAAAGCAGCGTTTAGACCTGGCATCAACTTACGAATTTTGCCGATGAATATATCACCGACAGCAAAATCGTTGCTTGTTTCTTCGTGATGCAGTTCGACTAATTTTCCATCTTCGAGAAGAGCGATTTCAACCTCTGATTGCGTGGAATGGATAACAAGTTCTTTTTCCATTGTCAACGCTTTTAGATTGACAGCAAGGTAGGTTTCCGTAAAAAACGTTGCGGATAGGCGTGTTGTCTTGTGCTTAATTCATGTCATTGCGTCTGAAAGCCGTTTGGAAAAGTTCATGAAAAGGAATCCAAAACGGGAGTTGAGGTCAGGTTGGGCAGATGAATTTGACAAAAACGGTGAAAATTCAGGGTAAAAATACGTGATAGGTGAATGGTCAAATTCAGTTTACTTTTTATTATTTCGGACGTGTTTTCCAATATCTTTATTTGGTTCAGGTTTTTTCAAGTCGAAAAAAGTTGAAAAAAAAAACACGCTTACTTAAATATACCCCCTCAGTAAAAAATGAAAAAATAAAAATGAATCAGTGAAATATAAGTTTTCTATCTAATCTCATTTTAACCTTTTACATTTAAAAGTGGCTTTTAAAAAATATATTTTGAAATAAATAAGATTATAATAAAACGCAGAAAGGAACGCCGAAAATCTAATAGATTTCCGACATTCCTTCGCTATTTCTTACTTAGCCACAATGTCAACGCTGACTTTTTAAGCAAAAACAATCCTATTCAGCGAAACGAAATTTTTAAAAAACTTATGTTTGCTATCAGGATTTAGAAATCAGTTTTTACTTCTTCTTCTTGTGGCGGTTTTTCCGAAGTCTTTTTTTACGTTTGTGCGTCGATATTTTATGACGCTTTCTTTTTTTACCGCAAGGCATTGGCTCTAATATTTAAAAGTTTATAAAATAAAGTTCGTCGTTTTGTTTCAAAAACGAGAAAAATGCTCGTTTTTTTCACTAAAAACCACAAAACTCAATATTGTTTTAAAAATGGCTGCAAAAGTAATAAAGAAAATGATAAATTGGAAAGGGATTCATGTTTTTGTTTAGATATTCACATTTTATTCTTTTTTTTATTCGCTTTTTTCATCATTCACTCTATTTCGTATGGATTTTTTATCTCCTAAAATTGAACAATATGCCGAAGCGCATACTTCGCCCGAAAGTACTGTGTTGCAAGCACTTGTACGTGAAACCCATTTAAAAACCCTTGCGCCACGTATGTTGTCGGGGCATCTTCAAGGTCGTTTTTTAAGTATGATTTCTAAACTCATGCAACCGCGGCGTGTGCTTGAAATTGGCACTTTCACAGGCTATTCAGCCTTGTGTTTGACTGAGGGGGTCGCTGACGGTGGCATTTTATATGCGCTTGAAGGAAACGATGAATTAAAGCATATCATCGAAAAATACATAGAAACAGCAGGTTTTCAAGAAAAGATCAAACTTTTGATAGGCGATGCCTTAGAAATTATTCCTACATTGGACGAAGTTTTTGACATTGTTTTCATTGACGCTGGCAAAAGAGATTACCCAACTTATTGGGATTTAGTGATTGACAAAACCCGTTCTGGCGGTTTGATAATCGCAGACAATATATTGTGGAGTGGTAAAGTCGTCGCAGAAAAAAAAGACTTAGACACTCAAATTCTCGATGATTTCAATAAAAAAGTTTTAGCCGACTCTCGTGTTGAATGTGTGCTTTTGCCGCTACGTGACGGTTTGATGATGGCTTTAAAAGAATAAAATGACAAATAAGAAAAATCACTATTGGGAAGACGTTTTTGCGCTCGTTCGGCTCATACCACAAGGGCGAGTTTCGACCTATGGCTCAATAGCTGTTTATCTGCGTTTAGGTTCGCCTCGCATGGTCGGTTGGGCGTTGAACAATTGTGGACATGACCCCAATGAAATTCCTGCGCATCGTGTGGTCAATCGTTTGGGCGAATTGTCAGGGCGAGCGCACTTTAAACCACCTTCTCGTATGGCTGAATTGTTGCGGATTGAAGGTATTGAGGTGGTAGATGATAAGATTCAAAATTTTGAAAAATACTTGTGGCATCCGCTTGAAGAATTTAACGAAGATGCTGATTTTGATTGATTTATATTTTAAAAATAAAAAAACTATGAAAATGCACCCCCTCAGTATAATTGCCCTTTTGAGCATCATTTTATGCCAAAGTTGCTCATTCAAAGCAGGTGTTGTCACTAAAAATGATTTGAAAAAAATGACACCAGCCGAAGCCCTCACTCGCCTTGAAGAGGGTAACAAACGTTTCAATGACAACCAACTGAAGCGTTTTAATATACGTGAACAACGGTATTATTTGGGCAAAAATGGACAATATCCACCTGCGGTCATTCTTTCGGGAACGGATTCACGTACACCGCCTGAATTGTTGTTCAATCAAAGTTTGGGCGATGTATTCTGTTTGCGTTCACCTTCGAGTGTCGTAACAATCGAAATGGTCGCGGGCATGGAAAATGCTTGTGTGCGGATTGGCTCAAAAGTCATTGTTGTGCTTGTACAAACGAAGGATTTATTCATCGAATTGGCAGTTGACAACGATTTGACAGGCAATCAAACGGCTATCAATTATCAACTCAAACCCGCTATTGATAATATTAAACGTGATGCGAATTGGCATCGTTGGAAACGTGAGGACTTGCTCAATCTCGTCTTGCGTGAGCATTTGATGTTGTCGCTGCGAAAAATCCCTGCTATCAGTCCGATACTGAGGGGTATGCAAGAGCGTGGCGAAGTGTTTATTGTTGGGGCTATTTATGATGTTGAGACAGGGAAAGTGGCTTTTTTGAAGGGGGGTGAGTGATTTTTCAAATAATTTCTAATTTTATTTTTCGACCTAAACCCAATTCAATAATTTTTTGAAAAGTATCTAACTGAATACTTGATTGTTCATTTTCAATACGAGAAATATAATGGCGTGTCGTTCCTGCATTCATCGCCACTTCTTCTTGTGAAAGTCCTGCCTCTAAACGTGCTTTACGAAACATTGAACCAATAGAAATGTGTTCAATTTGACGAATCAATTGGCTGTTTTCATATAAAACGTCGGGGTCTAATTCGAGTGGAAATGATTGTGTTTGCCCTTTAAAAGTGATTTCAACAGGTAAATCTGCCCATTCAAGCGTCTTTTGGTCAGAAAGAGTGACTTGTTTAAATGATTCAAAATCTTTTAATCGAAGCAAATTGTGGTCATCGGTTTGTGCCCATTTTGGAAACCAAATCGTAAAATCAGTCTCTCTTACTTCAGTATTGTTCCAAAGTAAAGTTATTTTAAAAGGCTCTATTTTTAGTATTTTAGTAATACGTGGCAACGATTTCATTGTCTTTTTCCAATTTATAGTTGTGCAATGTTTGGATTTAATTCATAAAAGATTTTCAGCAACTCCTCTTGATTTTCTCTTATATAATCAAAAGCTATCCGTTTTTTGTTGTTAGGCATACTTCCATTTAGAACTTCAATGTCTCTTATAGCAATGATTGCTTCATATTCTCCAAATATCGCATGAATATGTGGTGGAACGTGGTCATTGCTGTAAACACAAATTTTGATTCCTTGTATTTTGGTTAAACAAGGCATATATGTTTGTTTTTAATTTGGATAAATAAGTTTTTAATCAAGTAAGTTTATTGCGAAGGTATCTAATTAGGTAACAAAAGGCAAGTCTTTTTCATTTTTTTTTTCAACTATTTTATCAAATACTGAGGGATAGCGCTGAACAACAAGGATAGCTTATCCATATAAAAGCAACAGCTAACTCAATGGAAATCATCAAGTTAGCTGTTGTTTTGTATAAGGAAATCAGCGAAAACCAGTCGCATCAGTTAAATCTGTGGTCAAAAAAAATCAATTCATCAAACCCACAAACTCATCAAACAAATACTCCGCATCATGCGGACCAGGAGACGCTTCTGGATGGTATTGTACAGAAAAAATAGGCTTTCCTTTTACCTTAATGCCTTCAATTGTATCATCATTCAAATTGATGTGCGTAATGTCAATTGTATCTGATTTTGAGCGAATGACTGAGGGGTCAACACCAAAACCATGATTCTGGCTTGTGACTTCGCAACGACCTGTAACCAAATTCAAAACAGGGTGATTGATGCCACGATGTCCATTGTGCATTTTATACGTTGGCACATCGAGCGCACGTGCAAGGAGTTGATGACCTAAACAGATACCAAAAGTCGGCTTACCTGTTTTCAAAATTTCTTTGACTGTTTCAACAGCATAATCCATTGCACCCGGGTCGCCAGGACCATTTGAAAGGAAATAGCCGTCGGGATTCCATGAAGCAATATCTGCAAAAGTTGTTTTGGCTGGAAACACTTTAATATAGCATCCACGTTTTGCAAAATTACTCAAAATCGCTTTTTTGATACCAAAATCAAGGGCAGCAATGCGGAATTTAGCAGCTTTTTCGTCACCTATGAAATAAGGTTCAGAAGTTGTCACGAAAGACGATAACTCCAATCCATCCATACTTGGTACAGCGTCAAGTTGCTTTTTCAGCTCCTCTAAATCTGTAATTTCGCTTGAAATAATGGCATTCATAGCCCCTTTGTCGCGGATATGACGGACGATTTGACGGGTATCAACGTCTGAAATACCAACCATACCTTCGTTATCAAAGTAGGTTTGGATGTCTGTATCGGCTTGTGAGCGAGAGTATTTGACATTAAACGTCTTGCAAATCAAACCTGCGATTTTCATATCGTCAGATTCAACATCCGTTGTCTTAGTCCCATAATTGCCGATGTGAACGTTGGTGGTGATGAGAATTTGACCGTAGTAAGAAGGGTCAGTAAAGATTTCTTGGTAGCCCGTCATGCCTGTATTGAAGCAGATTTCGCCTGTTGTGGTACCGATTTTTCCAGCAGCTTTGCCGTGCCAAACAGTACCATCTGCAAGCATCAAAACGGCTGCGGTACGAGAAGGAGATTCAATCATTATTGTCTAATTAACTGGTGATGTCTAATTAGGGCGCAAAGTTAGCAGAAGTGGTGTGTTTTTTTTAATTTTTAATTTTAATTTTTAAAAAAATCGCCCCCCCTCAGTATAACACATAAAATTTTCTACTTTTGTCATAATCAATTATTATCAATAAGAATGTAAACCTAATAACGGCAACCAACGCTTATGAAATCATTCAGTCTTTTTACAGATTTTGACATTAGTCTCTTCAAATCAGGTAAATTTTTCCGTGCTTACGAGAAACTCGGCTCACATATCGTCACAAATGACGAGGGTACTGAGGGGGTCATTTTTGCCGTTTGGGCACCCAATGCCAAGCAAGTCAGTGTCATTGGCAACTTCAATTATTGGAGTAAAACATCCAATATTGCAAATCCACGTTGGGATGGTTCGGGCATTTGGGAGGTCTTTATTCCAGGAGCTAAAAAAGGCGACACATATAAGTATTGTATTTGGGCATCAGATGGACGTTTGTTAGAGAAAACTGACCCTTATGCATTCATGTGGGAAACGCCACCACATACAGCAAGTATCGTTTGGGATTTAGATTTCGAGTGGGATGATGCCGAATGGCGCGCCAAACAATTGGAAAAAGTAGGCAAACCGCAACCCATGACGGTCTATGAAATCCACGCAGGTTCTTGGAAACGCAAGGGTTTTGAAGGCAATCGCTCTTTGACATACCGTGAAATGGCAGAGGAACTCGTGCCGTATATTGCTGAAATGGGCTTTACACACATCGAGTTTATGCCCATTATGGAGCATCCGTATGAGCCTTCTTGGGGTTATCAAACCTTGGGTTATTTTGCGCCTTCGAGCCGTTTTGGAACGCCTCAAGACTTTATGTTTTTGGTTGAAGCTTTCCACAAAGCAGGTGTTGGGGTCATTTTGGACTGGGTGCCGAGCCATTTCCCAATGGATGCACACGGCATTTATGACTTCGATGGTACGCACCTGTATGAACATGCCGACCCACGTTTAGGTTATCATCCAGATTGGAAATCAGCGATTTATAATTATAATAGAAATGAAGTACGTTGTTTTTTGATTTCAAGTGCTTTGTTTTGGATGGAAAAATTCCATGCCGATGGTTTACGTGTTGATGCAGTCGCTTCGATGCTTTACCTTGATTACAGTCGTAACGAAGGTGAATGGATTCCAAACCATTTTGGCGGTCGTGAGAACTTGGAAGCGATTGATTTTTTGAAGGAATTTAACGAAACTGTTTTTGCCAATTATCCAGCAGCCGTAACGATTGCAGAGGAGTCAACAGCCTTCTCTGGCGTGAGTAAGCCGACATTTATGGGCGGTTTAGGTTTTAGCCAAAAATGGATGATGGGTTGGATGCACGACACCTTAAATTTCTTCAAACGGGAACCCATTTATCGCAAATGGCATCAAAACGAAATTACTTTTAGTATTGTCTATGGTTTTACCGAAAACTTTATGCTCCCCCTCAGTCACGACGAAGTTGTGTATGGCAAAGGCTCATTGTTGACCCGTATGCCGGGCGATGAGTGGCAGAAATTTGCAAATTTGCGGTTGATGTACGGCTATATGTTTACGCACCCAGGCACACGTTTGCTGTTTATGGGTTGTGAATTTGGACAAGGTGGCGAATGGGCTTTTGAAGGTCAATTGGACTGGTGGGTACTCGATTCGCCGTTGCACAAAGGCGTTCAAACATTAGTAAAAGACCTCAATGCCTTGAATAAAAACCAACCCGCTATTTATGAACGAGGTTTTGAATCGGACGGATTTCAGTGGGTTTCTTACGACGATACCGAAAATTCGGTCATTTCATATCTCCGAAAAGGGCATGATGATGCTTATGACTTGCTTGTTGTGTGCAATATGACACCGGGTGTTCAGAATGGCTATGAACTCGGCGTACCGAAAGGAGGGAAATGGCAGGAAATATTGAATACCGATGCAACGGTTTATGGTGGTACGAATGTCTTAAACGAAGGCGATTTGCAGACTATAACTGATGATAAGCATGGGCAGGAACAATATTTGACCGTCACCCTTGCACCTTTGGCGACGCAGGTTTTCAAATGTGTCAAAGCGGAAGCGGCAAAGCCTAAAAAAGCGGCAAAGAAAAAGTGATTTAATGATGAAGTATGAATGATAAATGTCGCAATATTCATCATTTATCATTCATACTTCATCATTATTATAAGTCCCAAAACGAGCGTGGGTGTTTATTGAAATGTTTTTTCATTTTTTCACGCCAAGTGAGGAAATTGAAAACAATGTTTTGTATTAAATCAAAAAGCCAAAATTTGATTACTGTTCTCATAACTAATTGATATTTAAGTAATTAAAAAATATTTAAGCGTCTAAAATATCTTCGTCGTTAAAGCCGATTTCTTCTTGTTGTTTCTTCAAATCCTTATAATCGGCTCTCGTCATTTTGTAATACCATACGCCTAAAATGGGTGGAATAAGGCATAAAGCCATATTGAAACCGTCTATCCATTCTGAATTTGCGCTGCGTCCAAAGGTGTAAGAACCAAACCAAAGGAGAAAGAAAGCCGTGACAAAGATGAGGTATTGAACCCTTTTTTTATCTCGATAAACGATGGTTAATGTCAAACCACTTATAACTTGCACTGCACCAAAAGGTATTAAGCCCAAAACACCGAAATAAATGCCATAAACAGTGACACAACAAGCCAAAATAGCGGCACCCAAAATGGTTTGAATCCAATAATCGAATTGCAACAAGCGATATTTCGTATCCATGATTCAGATGTTTAACTGTGAATTGATGATACAAATCTATGCTTGTTTTTTGAATTTTCAAAATAAATTGAAAGTATTTTCAATAATTATTGAAAATTAAATTTGCCTTGAAAATGAGATAAATAAAGAAGTGTGTGATAGAACACAGATTGGAAGGATTTCCTTGATTTACACAGGTTTTTCTATGATTTCAAGAGAAAAGAAGGGATGGATTTATGGTGGGAAACAAATTCATCATTTATCATTTCAAAAAAAAAAGGTTTGGATACTGAGGGGGGCATTTTTTCAAATAACGACCCCTCAGTATCACTGACCTTAAACAATAATTTTCAACATTAGTAACAATATGATAAAAGAGTTACTGCCTTACTACACGTTAATCTATGGCTATGGGTTTACTTGCGTCAATTTTTAACCACAATAAATCGGCAATGATGCAGATAGGAATTTCATCGCTGTATTACCCAACTAGATCCATTATCATCTATTAACGATTGTTTGAATGTCTTTAATTCTTTGTTTTGATTTTAATCTAATATTTAAAATGAGGCTGACGAATATCAAAATGATGCCCAAAAAACTTAGGTAGGTATAGCTTTCGCCAAACCATAAAAAGCCGGTAATGATGGCAAAAGCGGCTTCTAAATACTTGAATTGCGCCAAATAATTGGCATCGTCTTGTTGTTGAAAAGCTTTGGTCATATAGATTTGAGCGACAAAACCGAAAAAACCAACGCCTAAGAAAACCATGCTGTCCTCCAAATTGGGTGTAACCCAAAAAGGTATCATGCCGACTGCGGAAAGTAAGCTGGCGATGAGCATAAAGTAAAAAACGACCACAAAAGGGTGGTCATCGTCGCCTATTTGTCTTAAAATAATGTACAATAAGCCACCTGTTACGGCTGAAATGAGTCCAATCATTAAATCCATCGTCGCTACGCGATTGTCAAATCCTTTAAGCAGTAGTATTCCGACAAATGCCAATATGATGTAAAACCACTGCTTTGGTATTATTTTTTCATTCAACATAACTCCTGCAAACAAGGCAGTGAAAACGGGTGATAAATACTTGATAGTCACCGATGTACCCAATGGCATACGTGGTAATATGTAGAAAAAAGAAAACATTGAAATAGTGCCAACGATACTTCTAATCACTATCAATTTCTTGTTTTTTATCTTGAAAGTGATATTGTTTTTAAGCATAAAAAACAAACAAAAAACTGCTGTTACGATGCACCGAAAGAACGTTTGCTCTATGGTTGGAATGTGTCCAGTAGGTAAATATTTAATCAACGATTGCATCACTGTGAAACATAAGGTGCTGATTATCATGTATTTGACCCCCTCAGTAATAGGCAGATGAATAAGACTGGAACGGAGAAAAGATGTTTTTTTCATCTACGAATATTTATTTTAAGTCAAATATAGGACAGCTAATGGAAAGGAGAATATTTAGGACTATTTTAAAAACAAAAAAGGCTGTTCCGACGCATCGGAACAGCCTTCAATAGATTAATCATATTTTTAAATCAAAAAGTCATAATTATTTAAAAGCAGAACTCATTGGCTGCAATCATAGCATCTGCAACTGTGCGGCGTTCTGTTTTCACATTCACTGGAGGATATTTTGTAAAGCGTTTTAAGCCCATTAAGAATGTTTTGAGCATATCGCCTTCGGCAAAAGAGCACAGTCCATCAGTTGCCCATTTTGACATACGTGCGGTTGCATCTGCAAATTGAACTTTCAAAATCGCATCATACACCTCCATACTGAGGGGTCTGTTGCTCATGCCCGCCAACTTGTGAACACGTAATAAAGTAGATTCGCAATTGAATGTTTCTGCTAACATATCTGCTACGTTCATCAAAATCTCTTGCTCGTTTTCGAGGTTGATTTTACCGTCCATCTGCATTTTAGCAGCACCACCCGCAACCATGAGAATGATTTTTTTGAAATCTTTCAACGCGGCATACTCATCCGCATACTCACCTTCTGGACGACCAAAAGACGGCATCGAAGCCAATTCTTTTTGTACTGCCCACGCTGGACTGACGATGTCAAGTTTACCTTTCATGGCTTTTTTCAACAACATATCAACTGAAAGTAGGCGATTTATCTCGTTTGTGCCTTCATAAATACGGTTGATACGGCTGTCGCGGTAAGCACGTGCTGCATTGCCTTCTTCTGAAAAGCCCATGCCGCCATGTATTTGTACGTTTTCGTCCACCACATAATCAAGGGCTTCTGAACCGATGAATTTTATCAAAGCACATTCGATTGAGTATTCTTCTGCGGCTTCAAGCGTTGCTTCTGCATAGCTTTTTCCTTCTTCAAGCGAGTTGTGGATATGCTCTTGCATCAAATGAGAAATGCGGTATTGCGATGAATCACCCACAAAAATCTTGATGCCCATTTCAGCAATTTTATACTTAATTGCACCAAAGTTAGCAATAGATTGCTTGAATTGTTGACGCTCATTGGCATATTGGATGCCCATAGTTGCAACAGCTTTCGCACCACCCAAACACAAAGCACCCAACTTGAAACGTCCTACGTTCAAGACGTTGAAGGCAATTAAGTGACCTTTTCCAACTTCACCTAAGACATTGCCCACAGGTACTTTGACATTTTCAAAATATATTTGACGTGTTGATGAGCCTTTGATGCCCAATTTATCTTCTTCTGCTCCCAAAGTTACCCCCTCAGTATGACGGTCAACCATGATGGTTGTAAACTTAGTACCATCAATTTTAGCAAAAACGATGAACATATCTGCCCAACCACCATTGGAAATCCACATTTTTTGACCATTGATGATATAATGTTTGCCATCTTCTGACAAGTCAGCGCGGGTTTTAGCTGCCAAAGCATCTGAACCGCTGCCAGGTTCTGTTAAGCAATAAGCCACTTTGAGTTCACCGCTGATTGTACGTGGTAAATATTCTGCTTTTTGCGCTTCTGTTCCGAAGTAGAAAATTGGCAACATGCCAATACCCGTTTGAACGGCATAGGAAACCGTAAAGCCACCCGCAGGGCCGAGCGCATCGCAAATCATGGTATTGGTGTTGGTGTCCATCGCTGTACCACCATAGATTTCAGGCATGTGTGTTCCCAATAAACCGAGTTCACCCATTTTTTCAAGCAGACCAGTTGCCAAGCCTTCTTTTTGCTTTTCAAGAGCCATGCGATTCGGCTCAATGTCGTTTTTGATGAAGTCTTGAACCATGGTTCTGACCATCAATTGCTCTTCGTTGAGTTCTTCGGGAATAAAAGTGGCATCGGGCGTAGAATCTTGGATTATAAATGCGCCACCAGTGAGAATGTCATTTTTGATGAGTGTATCAGTCATTTTTTTATTTTTGTAATTAAAAGAATTTTATTGTATTTCGTAAAGAATTGATTTTCAATGATTTGATAAAAATCGAAAAATTTGAAAACCACATTTCAGCGAATATTCGCTAAATTATGACATTTTAACGAAACGAACAAGAAAAGAGTTTTAGTTCTGTAAATTTTTTTTTTCAGAAAAAATTAGAAAAACAAAAAAAGCCATACAAACAGAGCTGTTTGTATGGCTTTTTTTGAAAAAGAAATATCGTATTAGAAATTCGGGCAATAGACATTACGCCGTTCATTACCACACACCTTATATTGTAGAGAAAACTCAAAACCACCATTACTGCGGCTGGCTGCTTGAAGTGATGACGTATTTAAGTCATAACTAAAACCGATTGAGAATTGACTGTAATCGAAACGAGTGGAAAGGATAAGCGCATCCATCAAAATACCGCCGTCAACTTTATTCGCTATCCGCGCCCATGCACCAAACTGAATGGCTTCTGTTGAACGTTTTGAACCGCCTAAAAGGAAACGCATGCTTGTACCGCCATTCACTTGCATATAAGGGCCTTGTAAAAACGTCACGATGCCTGGAAGGAGTGAAATGCGGTCGTTCATGCCCAACTCACCACCTGCATGGATTGTGAATTTTGAGAATAAAGGAACGAATTTGCTCGACACTTGTGCTTGTGTTGTAAACGATTGGTTGGCGCGGTTGATGTGGTCATAAGCTCCACCGATATAGAAATTATTGTTTTCGTCCAAAACTGAAAACCATAACAAACCAGCAGAAACATCGGCATACATGAAGTTGTCACGACCAAACAAGTTCTCGTTACTGGCTATCGTCGGGTCATAAACACCATTATTGTTTTGATTGCCCCAACGAGCATCGGATGTGTTCAAAGCGCGTTGTGCCATACCAATTTCTGCACCCATGACCAAATAGCTGGCTTTTTTGCGATAGCCGCCCATCTTTTTGGCATAAGAAAAATCGAGGCTCAATTGATTTGTGCGGTAGTTCAACGACCCCGCTTTGTCACCCCATAAAGAGCCACCTAAGCCTATATAATCGTAACGACCAACAGGAATTTTGGTGTCATAAGCGACATTAGCCGTTTGAAAAGCTTTGTCACGGAGTACCGAAGCCCATTGATTACGGTAATTGCCTGCGATACGCTGACTGCAATTCATCACACCCGTCATGGCAGGGTTGAGATTGAGCGGTGCCATGTAGAACTGAGAATAGTGAATGTCTTGTGCGGATGCCGCAAAGCTCAATGTTAGAGCTAAAATAAGTATCGAGATTTTTTTCATATTGAGATAGATGTGTGCTTAACTCATTAAATTAAAGCTAAAAATCAGTTATTTCTATAATTTAAAATTTTTCTTCTCAAAAAGGGCAGAATACTGAGGGGGTGTTATAGACTGTCAAAATTAAACGAAAACATGAATGCGTGCTTGAAATCGGCTCAAAATAACACCTACTTAACATTTAGGCTTTTTAAAATATCAGAATTTGCAAATCTATTGATTCTAAAAAGACATTGAAAATCAATGCTTAGCAAATTCATCATTTATCATTCATCACTTATCGTTGCCCAATTATTGGTAAACGTCTTTTTTTTGTCAAATATTTTAATGTTCTAATTAATTAAAATATTATGTCTTGTTTATGGAAACGGCTTGATGCCTATTCATTCCGCCAATTTGCACCATATTGTTCGACTAAAATATTGTCGTAATAATCAGCTTTTTCAAACAAGTTGCTAATCAATTTCAATGCCGTTTCTTCTTGAAGGTATTTATCATAAATCAAAAGAGAGAGAATGATGTCTTGTCCCTTAACGCTTAATGTCACCCCTTCGTTGCGATAGTTTTCACGCAGCAAATACTCATACAAAGGTTTAATATTTTCTTTTGGCAAGGTACAAAGATAAGCATCTGAAATTATCAAACCGTTTTGTTGCAGATAAGAGATGTTAATTTTTGCAGAACCCTGCCGAATTTCCCAACTATTTGAGCCACGCCGACTGACTCGAACATCGTGACCTAATTTTATGAGCATATTTTCTATCAAGGAAGCCACGCCTTCTGCTTGAAAATTATCCGTTTCGCTTAATATTTTGAGCTTATTGCCACAGTGTGGACAATAGCCGCCGACTTCTATGGTATTTTCAAAAACAATATTGGTACAGGCTTCACAACGCAAGCCAATTTCACCAAGCCCTTTTTGAAAGGCTTCGATGGTATCACCCAAATATTTTGCAGGCAGCGAAAAGCCAATGGTATTGCCGTTTTGTATGATGAATGTATTGACACCCACAACGGCCCCCTCAGTATTTATGAGTGGCCCGCCCGAATTTCCAGGATTCAAGGCAGCATCGTGCTGAATGTAATCGAGGTTGTTATAGATATGGCGTGGATTGGAGACAATGCCTTTTGTAAAAGTATATTTCAACCCATAAGGATGACCAACGGCTGTAACGGCTTCACCAACTTGTACGAGTGTTGGTGCAACATTCACATCGGGTATATCTTCGATTTCGACAGGCATTTCCAAAAATGCGAGGTCAAATTTCACATCATTGTATAGGACACGGCTGATTTGACGTGCCACCCCAACACCTTCAATCGTCACCTCTCGATTGCCCTCAACAACATGGTTGTTGGTCACAATCAAGTTAGCACTTTTAAGGTAAAACCCCGTTCCTGTACTATATGGTGTCGCAATTTGAATGACAACACTTTTATATTTTTCTACTAATTTTTGCATTCTCAAAATGACTTAAATAATGATGAATGATGAAATATGAATGATAAATAGGTGTCTAAAAAAAACATATTTCATATTTCATCATTATTTTACTTTTTCAAAATCTAAATTTTTCAGCATCAATAAATAAGACCGAGCGAATTTTGCAGGCGTTTTGAAGTCCAAAGAAGCATAATCTGGTGCTAATTTTGGATAAGCCTCTAAATGATTGTCAACTATTTCTTTTATCGCTGTTTTTATTGCTTTTTGGTCAAATATCCTTGTTTGGCTATTGTAATAAGTAGGTGTAAAGCCAAGCGATGCAAACAAAGTTGGTTCTAAAACAGCATAATAAAACGCCAACAACACCCGCTCAGGCTTAGGCAAAGCGAAGCTAAACAAGGCATATCCGACAATATAACCAGGAATTGCCATCGCAAACGCTTCGTGTTTATTGGCTTCGTACCAGTCCATATTAGATAATTCACCGTCAATAAGACTCACAACTGCATCATGTTGTTTAGGCAAGAGTATGCCAAAGGTTGAAGTTGTGGCATATAACTCACTGATTATCAATGCTTTAGGGCGTATTTTGATTTTTTCAAGTTCTTTACGCAGCCCAACATTTCGCAACACCATATTTTTTTCTTCGGCTGAAAAAAAACTGCGGTGCATCCGTTCAATCGTTTCCATCAAAAAACCTTCGGGCGATGTGAGGTAATCAATCCGATAAGCTGCATCGAGCAACAAATAAGAAATACCCCCTGGGTATTTTTCGCCGTCTAATTTTTTACTGTCAATTTCAGTAAGAACAGATTCAATTTTTTGAATGACGAAATTGTATTTTGCTTCTTTTTCAGCTTCTGGCAAATCTGCTTTTGAACCCATATCTATTGGTTTCAAATGCACCCCAAACTCATCGAGTAAAAGGTCGTCTTGCTTATCGGCACTTGCAGCCACTTCTTTGAGGGCATAGTAGAGTTTATAAGGCGACCCATCGAGCGACGACGAGTCGAATTTGATGACCAAATTATTGTCGTTGTCCAAGCCATAACGGCTGTATTCAAGCACATAATTGGACTCAACAAGCCGACGCATGACAGCGACGCCTAAATTATCGGCATAAACAATGCGGGCTTCGGCAACAAATTTTTGCGCATTTGCTGTACCTGTCACCCGTTTTGAGCCTTGTAAAATTTCAAATTTGATGCTGCCATTTTCTTCAACCCAACGGACATTGTCTTCGTTTTCGTCTCGTAAATAACGAAAAAGCGCATCATAAGAGCTTAAATAATTTTGTTCTTCAAATTTATTGAGCGCATCCTCCCAAGCCTCGTACTGCTGTTTCTGCTTGTACGAGTCCGTATAGCGACCAAACTTGATGCGCGGCTGCGGTTTTGTTGGTTCTGCTTTGTTGCCAAAAAGACGATTCCAAAAGCTCATATCGTATTAGTGTAAATATGGTTTTCTTATGCTTTTTTAAGCACGTGCTTAAATAAGGCGGAAAATTACAGTTTTTGTCCGAAAAACTGGTTTTTAAGAGTGAATAATGATAAGAGAATATAGAATATAGAAATTGTCAAGTATTTCAACATTCAAAAATTGTTAATCAAAATTCGATATTGAACAAAAACATCCCCCCCTCAGTATAAAACGAGGGAGGGATGCTGTTACTAAAAGGTTATTTCCTAAAATTCACCATTCACCATTAATTAACGGCGATTGTACTGCCAAAGAAGATAAATAAACGAAGCCAAAGCCGCCAAAGCTGCTGCAACATAAGTCATAGCGGCCCACCAAAGGGCATCTTTTGCACCTGCCAATTCTTCTGGCATTGTCGTATTTGACGATTCTAACCATTTCAAAGCACGGTTTGACGCATCAAATTCAACAGGTAGCGTGATAAGGCTGAATAACGCCGTGACACCAAAAACAACGAGCGTGATGAGCAACATTGTTTTGCCCAATGCACTACCCATTGTCAAAGCGGCAGCCAATAAAAGATACTGCTGCATACCCGACGATATTTTCACTATCGGTACTATCCCTGAACGAAGTTTCAAAGGTGCGTAGGCTTCCGCATGTTGCACCGCATGACCGCACTCGTGTGCAGCAACAGCAGCAGCAGAGATACTCCGCGCATTGTAAACAGGTTCGCTCAAATTCACTGTTTTATCCAAAGGATTGTAGTGGTCAGTCAAAAAGCCTTGTGCAAGTTGCACTTTTACGTCATAAATGCCATAATAACGCAACATTCTTTCTGCTATCTCCTTGCCACTCATGCCATTACGCAAACCGTGTTGGCTGTATAATTCAAATTTTGATTTAAGTCGGCTACTTATAAACATCCCTACCAACGTAGCGATGCCGCCGATAACCATAAAACCTATATTAAACATATTCTTTTTTGTTTTAAATTTTCAAAATAATGTTTCTAAAATGTGCTATACTTTAAACTTTTTAGACGTAAAAAAGTTCCGAAGTCTCAAAATATGAAGCGTTTTCGACTTGAAACCAAGCTAATAACGACCAATTGTCATTAATGATAGTCGTTTTATCATTCAAAATATTGCTAAACGGCCCCCTCAGTACATTTATACTGAGGGGGCCGTTTAGGTGCAAAGATAGCATAAATCAAATATTATTGGACAGAAACCTCTTGTAAATCACTGTACAACTCAGGTTGTTTGCCTGTTGCTTTTTCATAAACCGCATCGTATTGTGGGTGCATTGTGCCGAAAGCTCTGTCCCAAATCACTGTCCACAAACCATAGTTTTTGACCGAATATTTGTGGTGCATATTGTGTGCAACCGAGGTATTGAGCCACCGACCAAACCAATGTTTATGAAAATTGGCAGGAAATATTTCAAAACCCAAATGACCATAGACATTGTATGAAATCTGAAAAATCATATAGTAAAGTATGGCTAATTGATGTGTGGGTATCGAAAAAGCAATAATCGGCACTATTGCCGCTTCAACAACAGCTTCCAAAGGATTAAAAGCATAAGCCGTCCACGGAGAAGGGTTGTTTGACTTGTGATGCGTCAAATGCACCAGTCGAAATACTTTTGGATGGTGCATCAGCCTATGCGAAACATAGAAATAAAAATCATGCAGAAAAAACATCCAAACAAAAGTAAAAGCATAATAAGCTGTTCCATAATCTGATATGTTTCTATACAAATTCGTATATGGTCGAATGATATAAAATGTCCAAACACTAATGGCTGAAAAAATGGCAATTGAAATGATGGAATTAAACACATCGCGGTAATAATCGCCGTTTTTGGGGAATTTTTCTTGAATTTTACGTCCCATCATAGGACTTTTAAAAATGATGTAAAACAGAATAAACATCACTGCTGCCAAGAAGAAGTAACGTTTTCCGATTTGGTAATAGGCAAAAAGCCATTTTTCTATGAAATTATCCATGATTTATGATTGATTTTTATGATTGATTAATAGTTAAATGAGATTTACTAAATTTTTAAAATTTAGTAAATCTGTGTTGGCTAACCGCCGAGCCATGCTTTGAAATCTGAAACACGCTCACGAGCAACCAAAATTTCAGCACTAAAAAGAGGGGTCAAAGATAGCTTTAAACGGCTATTAAAATGAGGGCTAATTTTCTGAATCGCTTTAATGTTGACGATTAATTTGCGGTTGATGCGAAAAAAATCCTTTGGATTCAAAAACGATTCCAATTCATCTAATGTATGTTCAACAATATGCTTTTTGTTTGAAAATACATAAAACTGATTGATACCGTCTTCTGAGAAAAAATAAGCGATGTCAGACACGTCAATAGAAGTCAAATTTTGCCCATTTTTGATTAAAAACCTTTGTTTATAATCCTTTTTTGGAAAATCTTGAAGTAGATTTTTTAAAAACAAGCCATTGTCAAAAGGCATCGTTTCCGCCTTTTTCTTCTTAATCTTATCCAAAACCTCGCCTAATTCGTCTTCGTCAATCGGTTTTAATAAATAATCAACAGCATTTACTTTAAAGGCTTTGATGGCGTATTGGTCAAAAGCGGTTGTAAAAACAACGGGTGATTGAATGTTGACATGATTAAAAATATCAAAACTCAAACCGTCTGCAATCTGAATATCCATAAAAATAGCATCGGGCGCAGGAAAAGTCTGTAACCACTTGACCGACGACTCGACAGAATCAATGATTTCGATGACCGATACTGAGGGGTCAGTTTGCGTCAATAATTTTTTTAATTGCAACGCAGCTGGTTGCTCGTCTTCAATAATAATAACTTTCATTTAGGTCGCAACTAATTGGTTTTCAATGTTTAACAATGGCAAAGAAACAATAAAAGATTCTTTGGTGACAATAATATCCACCTCTTTTTGACTGACCAATTGATACCGATTTCGGATATTTTGTAAACCGACTCCTGTTCCTTCTTGCACTTGATTTTTGCGTTGTAAATTGTTTCTAACGATTAAATGTGCATCGTTTTCAATAGAAACAGAAATGGTTAAAGGTCGTTGTGCTGAAATAACATTGTGTTTTATGGCATTTTCAAACAAAATTTGTAGAGAAAGAGGGATAATGTGCTTTTCACAAACATCTGTATTGACTACTGTATTGAGGGGGTGACTTGAAGTCACCCCCTCAATTTTGGCGCAAACATCGTCATCTATATTAACGTACAAATTATCACCAAAACGTTCTTTCAATAAAAACACATAAGCGTTCAAAAATTCGAGTTCTGTACTGAGGGGGGTCGTAGCGGTGTCGCGCATTTCAAGAATATAACGATAAACTTTTGACAATTTTTGAACAAATTTAATCGCCGAATCAGGATTTTCAGGTATCAAATGCACCAATGTATTGAGCGAATTGAACAAAAAGTGTGGGTTGACTTGATTTTTTAAACTGGCTAACTGGCTTTGTAAATTTTCACGTTGCAGTTGTTCTTTTTCTAAACTCGTCGTTTTCCAAAGCTCATAATTGCGTACACTTTCATAAATGCCTGCAATAACGCCAAATGTCATAAAACTGGCGGCATTGATTTGCAAACCCGTTGGAATTTCGCGTTCATCAATGCCGAGATAAGGCTCTATACAAAAATGAACAATATTGCAAAATGAGAATATGAAAGTAAAACACAAGCTGCCAATCCATATCAATCGCTTTTTGTTTTGATGATATTCAGGAAATTTAACCGTCGCACGTATGAAAAAATAGCGACAAATAATCCAATAGACAACTGTATAAAACATTGACACCATAACCTTTATCCAAAAAAGAAATTCCATACTAATTGGCTTTCCGAAAAAAATAGGTGGCATTAAAAAGCCAATAATCGGTATCCCGAAGAGCATGAGCCAACGGTCGTCGAAGCCATAAGGATAGGATTTTTGATTTGCCATTTTTTTATTGTTTGATAAAACATTTACACATTTTTTGTTTCGGAATTAAAGGAAAAGCCTTAAATTGCATTAAAATTAAAGAAAATGACGATAAGTAATGTACAAACGTCCGCAAAATTGTCGCTTAACGAAATCATCGAAGCGATAACACAATTGTCTTCGGCAGAACAAACGGTTCTTTCATCAAAGCTCAAACGCATCGGTTTGTATGAAATGAAAGGCATACCTGATGTCATTCAATTAGAACCGAATAAAAGCCTTGAACAAATTTTAAAAGAACGAGGCTATAAAGGTGTTAACTGGGCGCGCGTTGATGAACTTGCAAAAGAATTTTTAAAGGAAGAAATTGAAGAACAATTTTAATTAAAACTGTACCCGCCACATCACATCTGGAAAGAAACCAATCTGATAAACCTTGTAAGTCTTGTTTTGGCTCACCGAATACCGTTCTTGAAAGATATTTTTATGATTCGTAACATTCTGAAAATCAAGGAAAAACTGTTGTGTAAACTGTCTTTTCGATGAATTTAAGGTGTAACCGACTTTCACATCCCAACGGAAATACGGTGATTGTTGTTCGCTGTACGCCTTAGTTTCATCACGTACTTCTTCACCTTTTGCTTTTGATTTTACTAAGTCAATGGGCGTTTGATAACGTTCACCTGCTGTTGTCAATTTAGTGTCCAAAGTAAACGCATTTTGCTTTTTTTTGCCAAATTTAAACTCTTTCCCTGCCAAAAGATTGACAATATAGTTGGAATTGAAAGCCGTGTTGCGCTCAATGCCGTCCGAACCTTTGTATTTTGAATCGAAAAGAGAGGCTGTTAACAAGGTGTACCAACCTGCTGAAAAAAATTTTTCAACCGTCATTTCTAAGCCGATGTTTTTTCCAGAACCTACATTTATCAATGCCGAAGGTACGACGAAACCAAAATCTGCGCCTTGATTCAACAAAGAATATGAATTGTTAATACGACTTTCGACGGGGACACCCCTCAGTATTTGGTAGTATGTTTCGATTCTGCCATGCCAATCAGAGCCAATTTTGACATCGTAACCAACGACAAAATGATGGCTTTGGGTGAAATCGAGACCAATATTCGTTTGTTTGAGTGTGCCATCAGGCATTTTTTCTTCATCAAGCATAATGGGCAAAGGCTGCATTTGGTTGTGTAAACCATAGCCAATACTGAGGGATTGGTTGGGTTTTACATAATAGTTAACTGCCAAACGTGGCTCAATCGCATAGTTTTTATTGGTTTCGAGGTATTGCGTGTGAATACCTGCGTTTATCGTCACTTTGTCGCTCGGCTTGTATTGCGCTTGCGAATAGAGTTCAGAAAGCGTCATTTGCCCTTTGGAAGTGCGGAAAGGCACCCAGATATTGTTGCTGTCAAGGCTTTTTGAATCAATATCGAGGTTCATATTTTGAATTAAAACACCTGTACGCATAGACCATTGTGCATTGAATTTTTTGTTCACATAACTTGACAAGCGGTAAGTCGTTACAAAATCGCTGATGTCGAGGTTGTGTTGTTTTAGGATAGTGCCTTTGTCTTTATACACATTAAACGTGTTGCCTGCATGAGAAGCCGAAAGGACAGTACGGATGTATGTGTTATTGTCCAAAAGAATATTGTGACGCAAACCGATGATGCCTAATTTGGAGTCGGCATAACTGTCTTCTGATTTGTCGGCAAACAAGTCGTCCTCGCTTAGTTCTGCACCGATAAAGTTGATATTGCTCAATGCGCCAATGCCGAAAAGAGAGAATTTACCGACTTTGGTTTGACCTAAATCCACATTGAAAGTCAAGTCTTTATAACGGGGCAAGGCAGCTGTACCAACATTGATACCTGCCATTTGCGCCAGCTCAACAAAAGAATGACGATAGGCAACGACAAAAGAACCGTTTTGCCCATTGCTGTTGGTTTTTTTACTGAGGGGGCCTTCTATCATTGCTTCAAGACCTGAAAAAGCGGATAGTTGTGCTGTAAATTCATATTTTTCTTTGTTGCCGTTCCGCAAACCGATGTCGAAAACACCTGCGTTTGCGTTGCCATATTCGGCTGGAAAAGCGGAGGTGAGGAAGTCGGAATTGCGAATCATATTTGGATTCATGGCTGAAACAGGACCGCCTGTTGTGCCTAATGTTGAAAAATGGTTAGGGTTGGGAATCGGAATACCTTCAAGCCGCCACAAAACGCCCGTTGGTGAATTGCCCCGTATAACAATGTCATTTCGGCTGTCATTGTTCGTCGCCACGCCTGCAAAATTGGCAACGAGACGGCTGACATCGTTGCGTCCACCTGAATAACGTTGTACTTCTTCGACGTTGAATTGACGATACGAAATGGTTGCCAATTCGTTAATTGTCAATGTTTTATCAATTTTTCCGGAAACGGTAACAGCATCGAGTTTTGTGACGGATTCTTCAAGTGAAACGGTCAAAACCGTTTCTTTTCCTGCATTGACGACTATGTTTGGTAAGGTTGAAGCATTATAACCTAAAAAACTGATGATGAGTTGATAGCGACCTGTTGGCACATTCGGTATATTAAAAACGCCATTTTCATCGGTAACAGAACCGATAATTGGTTTTGTGCCTTCAATGACAACGGCAGCACCGACAAGTGGTGATTCGGCTTGTTTGTCTAAAACAACGCCGCGAATGGTTTGGGTGATTTGGGCAAAGCTAAAATTCAAAAAAGTGAGTGATATGAGTGTTAAAAATAGTCGGGTGGTTTTCATAAAATTTAGATTTTTTGTTAAACAATTGCGTGTTCTTTTAAGACATTTAAAGTGGATGCTAACCCTTTTAATTGATAGCACAAAAATCACTCGAAATACTGAGGGGGGCAAGAAGAAAGCTATGAACTGTCAAAAACAGGGTATGAACTGTCAGGACATAAAAAAACGAGCGCGACATATTCGTCGCCCTCGTCATGTAACAAACCCTTTTCGTCAGAAAAGAAAAAATGTGATTGGAATATCACGCATGACTTTTAGAAACCATGCGTGATATTGC
Organism: Saprospiraceae bacterium; assembly: GCA_031367705.1. Lineage (GTDB taxonomy): Bacteria > Bacteroidota > Bacteroidia > Chitinophagales > Saprospiraceae > JAAFJT01. Next base: position 30,436 of record JANLQI010000436.1, read on the forward strand.
TTATTAATTGGCAGGGTCAGCGGGTATTTGTGTATTGTTATCGCGTTCCGTTTGTGGATAAGGATAAAAATTACGGTTCCGTTCCCGAACATTTGCCGCTTGGTCTGGCCCCGGACGACCTAAACGGCGACTGTCTTCCAAACGCAAACCTGAATTGAACAATTCAATGCAGCGTTGACGGTAAATTTCAGTTAGAACGGCATCTTTTGTCGCTAAGCCTGTATAACCTAAGGCTATATCTGCACCGATACCCCATGGGTCTTCGGCAGCTTTTTTCTTAATAACGCCATTCAATTCTGTAATGGCTGCGCCTACATCTGTTTGTGCAGAACATTCAGCTTTTATCAAACGGATTTCACCAGGAAGATAAACTGGAATATCATTTGTGTTTGCTCTCGCAAAACCAAAGCCTAAATTGATTGTCGTTGAAGCCGCAGGATTGATGTAAAACGGTAAACGTTTGTCGAGTGCATCTGGTGCTAATGCCGCTGGCAAGCCCATTTGGTTGTTGACAGGCTCTAAAACGTTGCGATTTGAATAAGAAACAAAAAAGATAGGATTGGTATTGACTGCATCATATTTGAAGGCAGACTTTTTGGTCAAATCTACTTTTGCTGCTGCTGCTGCTGCTTTTGTATAGTTTTTCAACATCAAATTGTAACGGGCTTGTAACGCAACGATTGTATTTTTTACATCCAAACCCGCTGCTAATTTAGCCGTGACATCGGCTGGTACTGTTGCACCGCCATAAACTTTTTCGGCATTCTCTAATAAAGTAACGGCTGCTTGAAGGGCTTCGGTGCGGGTGACAAAAGGTTGGTTTTTACCCAATGTCAAAGGCATTTTCTCGAAAAACATAGCTAAATTGCCATAAGCTAAGGATTTGAAAATAGCGATATAGCTTGTCAAAAGCGCATTCGTTCCCGCATTTGTTGCGATGGCAAGGTTGTCAGATATACGATTCGATTCGTTGATAAGCAAAAATGATTGATTCCAAAGTTGGGCGATAATGGCATTGTTTGGTAACACATTTGCGCCACCGTTGCTCAAATTTAGCTCATCGGTGTTACCCAAGTTCAAGAGTTTGAGTTCTTGTCCCGACAAACCACTTGCTGAAAAGGCTTCATAAAGAGGGCTTTGCCGCCCAACAGTGTAGCGATATTGCATACCATTACACAAACCAATGAGACCGTCAACCGTTGAAATGACTTGTGTGTCAACAATCGAAGACGGGTCTGAATATTCTTTGATGCAACCCACTTGTGTCAATGCTGAAAACAGGGTGACTAAGCTGAGTGCGTATATTTTTATTTTATTCATAATCAATTAATTAAAAATTAGAAAAATTAGAAATTAGCTTTCAAAGTCACTTGATAACTGCGTGGAATCGGCACGTTACCAAAGTCAATACCCCTCAGTACAGAGCTTTGACCGCCTGAACTTGTCTCTGGGTCGTAGCCAAAATAGTTGTCTTTTGAGTAAAGATTGCGTCCTGTCAACATAATTTGCAAATTGCTGACACCTTTGATGATATTGCCTAAGTCATAAGACAAAGCCACTTCACGTAATTTGATATAAGAGCCATCGTCAATACGGTATTCCTCAATACCCGCTACCGCAGCAATATAGCCACGTGGTTTAGTGCCTAATAATTCAGCTTCTGCTAAGTCGCCAACGCCCACATTATTACGTGTCCGTTTGTCTGCATTGAAGATTTCAACGCCACTAACGGCATCTAAAAGTGCGGAGAAAGTTAATTTTCCGTAAGTCAAACTTGTACCAGCTGACCAAATATTGCGTGGATTCGGGTTGCCAATGATTTTACGTAATTGGGTGCTGCCGTTGCCCGTTACAACGATTTGACCGTTGGCATCGCGGTATGTTTTGTATTCTAACGGCGTTTTAGCGTTTTGGTCTGCTGCTGCACCGCGCTCGACTTGTGGCAATTTTGTGAGTACACCATTCACTTTTATATCACGCATCAATATATTGCCATTGGCATCACGGGCATAAAAGCTGCCATAAAAAACACCGACGGGCGCGCCTTGAATGATAAAAACAGGCGAACCTGTTGGATTCGCAATTGAAGTCAAACCAAAAGGTAAAGACGTTACTTTGTTGTCGTTATGGCTGTAAGTACCAAAAAGATTCCATGTCAAATTATTTGTTTTGATGGGTGTAATGCCCAAAGTCAATTCGATACCTTTGTTTTCAAGCGTTCCGACATTGGTTTTGATGCTCGTGCCGCCTTGCGAACCTGCCGTAGCAACGTTCAAAAGCAAGTCTTTTGCGGTTTGTTTATACCATGAAAAGCTGACATTGACGATGTCGTTGAACAAGGTGAAATCAGTACCAATCTCTGTTTCTTCATTTCTTTCCACTTTTACTGAGGGGTCTGCCAAAGCACTGCTTGCGCTGATGGCGGTTTGACCATTGAAAGAAGTGGTGCTGAAACGGTTGAAACGGTCATAAGCACCGAAGCCTGTTAAGTTACCCGATTGACCCCATGAACCCCGTATTTTGAAGGTTGGAACGACGCTTTTTAAATCACCCCAAAACGCTTCGTTTGACAATAAATAACTGACACCTAATTTTGGATAATAATTGGTGCGTGTTTCTTTTGGAAAACGAGAAGATTCGTCCACGCGAAGGGCAGCTGTCAAATAAAAACGGTCGCCCAGACCAAATGTTTCTTGGATGAAACCACCGAACAAGGCACTTGGTACATCAAAAAAACTTGGTGGCAGAACAACCGACGCACCGTTAACGGTTTGAACAAAAGGCGCTAAATCACGTCCTTGAGTAAAAGAAACTTGCTCACGTGCATATTGGTAATTGATACCTGCTACGGTTGAGGTGGATAATCCACCGAATTTTTTAGCATAACTGACGTTCAAATCGCTGTTCAACAAAGTTGTCAAAGCAGAATTGTTTGCTGCATAACCTTTATTGAAATAAGCAACATTGACATTATAAGGGAATGCAGGATTGTAGTTACGACCCAATTGATTGGTGTTGTCAACGCCGAGAATATAGGAAATTTTCATACCCTCAAAAGGCAATGCCGTCAACTGAATGTCCGCAATCGTCCGATTGGTCTTTTGTGTATTTTTATAATTCTCAATAATACTGAGGGGGTTGATACGCCCTAAGTTTTCAACCCCTTTGAGGTTGCCCGAAGCATCGCGGTCAGTAATATTGAAAATATTGTTTGTGATATTTATAGAGTTCATTGGACTCCAAAACACATTACCGTTAGGCAATTCATTGCTGCCGCTGCTCACATAAGTCAAACCAGCTGAAGCCGTGAGCCAATTTGTAATCTTTTGGTCAATCCGTAAGCGACCACTAAAACGGTTGGCATCGGTGTTTTTGATAATCCCTTCGTTTTTCATATAGCCGAAAGACGCAAAATAACGTGTGTCTTCATTGCCCCCTGAAATAGAAAGGTTATTATCCGTTCCCATTGCTTTTTGGAAAATATTATCTTGATAATTATAACGCGTGACATCAATCGCTGTGGGCCAGACGACGATACTGTCCGCACCAATCGAACCACCTTTTGCCAAGGGCCAAAGCGTTGCTAAAAGCGGGTTCAAATAACCTGCTCCTGTGGGGTCTGTGGTGTTTCCATTTGGGTGAAATTGCTTACCTACCGTAGTGACAAAAGCTCTTTTCCGCAATTCACTGGTCGAAAAAGAGGTCGAAAAGGACAAAGTTGGTTTGCCCGATTTGCCGCGTTTTGTCGTAATAACGACCACACCATTTGAGGCTCTCGAGCCATAAATCGCTGCTGCTGCTGCACCGTTTATAACGTTAATGGTCTCGATATCGTTTGGGTTCAAATCCGCCAAACGGTTTTGACCGATGGCAGAAGTCGCACCTGCATCTACATTGGCATTTGTTATGTTGACCGTATTGTTGTTGACGACCACACCATCAATGACATAAAGCGGCTCAGAAGAGCCTAACAGTGATTTCGCACCACGTAAACGTACAGTAATGCCCCCTGCGGGATCACCTGAATTTTGAGAAATTTGTGCGCCTGCCACTTTGCCTTGGAGGGCTTGAATAGCGTTGCCTGTTCCTGAACGCCCGAGTTGTTCAGCCCGAACCGTCGTTATTGAGTTGCCTAATTGCTTTTTTTCTTGGGCAATAGAAGAACCAATGACGACGACCTCGTTTAAGTTCAAAGCGTCTTCTGTCATCACAGCGTCCATCGTCAACTTGGAAGAATTTGCGCTAATATCCACATTGGTATATCTTGTTCCATAACCAATGAAGCTAAAAGCTAAGCGTTGCGTACTTGCGGGTAACGACCCCGTGAAGCTGTAATTGCCCTCTACATCGGACAGCGTACCCAAAGTTGTTCCTGCAATTTGTATGGTTGCACCAACCAATGGTTGTTTTTTAGCATCTGTTACTTTACCCATTATGGTAAAATTAACATTGCCCTGCGCCATCATTGCGGTTATCCCCAAAAACAAAGATAAGCACAGTGTCAGTCGTTTTTTTAGTGAAGCCTTATTCATTCATACATGGTTTTAGGTGAGAGAAATTTGATTTAAAAAAGTTTAAGCAAAGATTAATTTGCAAAATTTGCAGCAAAAATATGCAAAGTTATTCTTTTTTCGCTATCTTATTTTATATTTTATTTTCAATAAATTAATGCTTTCAAGTATTTTAATTAAAAAAATTACAAAAATTCATTTTATTCTTGCAAAAATGTAAACTTATTTATCTTTGTGAAATTTCATTTTTTGCAAAATTTGCAAAAAATGAAAAAATACTGAGGGGGCAATTTCATCATTCATTATCCATCATTTTTTATGAGTGTCACATTACTTAAAAACGAGCGGAAAGACTTGATCATGCGTCAAGTCAACATCCATACAAGGGTTACTTTCAGCGACCTAAGTACTTTGACCAATGTGTCTGAGGATACAATTCGGCGTGACCTTAACGAGTTGGCTATGGAAGGGCGTGTTATTAAAGTTAGAGGCGGCGCAATGGTCAGCACGTACCACCCAACTGCCTTACAAGCGGAGGTGTATGCCTTGAGTAGTAAGCAAATCATCGCTCAAAAAGCCTTGAAATTGATTCAAAATGGCATGTATGTGCTCATCGGTGGTGGTACGACGGTGCGAGAATTGATACGGATGATTCCTGACTCGTTGACGGCAACATTTGTTACCGTAAATCCATTTACGGTTATGGATTTGGTGGAAAAACCACATGTGGAGACGATTATGATTGGTGGAAAAATATCAAATTATAGCCGTATGTCTGTTGGTGGCAATGTGATTCAAAAATTGTCGGAGATAAAAGCGGACCTCTGCATCATGGGAACAAACGCTATTAACCCCACTGACGGCTTGATGGATTCGGATTGGGAAAGTGTTCAAGTCAAAAAAGCGATGATAAAATCGGCTGAAAAGACGGCTATTCTGACCATTTCAGAGAAATTGAACTCCTCTATGCGCCTTAAAATTGCGGATTGGAGCGAAATGGACTATCTTATTACTGAATTAGACCCAACGGATAGCCAATTGAAACTTTATACTGAGGGGGCGGTTTTAATTTAACAAAAGGCAAGGGGCAAGGGGCAAAAGGCAAGGGGCAAAAGGCAAGGGGCAAAAGGCAAGGGGCAAAAGGCAAGGGGCAAAAGGCAAGGGGCAAAAGGCAAGGTGCAAAAGGCAATGTGAAAAAGTCAATTTTCAAAAGTCAATGTGAAAAAAACA
>JANLQI010000453.1:0-15688 GCA_031367705.1 Saprospiraceae bacterium
AAAAAAAACAAAAAACGATTCAATTTCCGTTTACTATACCTGAACCCAGTTACGTATTCAAAAAAAGAAGGTGCAAAATTAGAATTTATTGTTGATTTTAATGCTAAAACAAGAAAATACTGAGGGGGTCAGGTATCGGAAATCTTTAAGATTTCCGATACCTGAATCGCTTAAAAATTAAACCACTTCCTCTTGCATCCGTTGTTGTTCAAATATTTCAGCATAATAACCACCGTTTAACATCAATCTGTCATGTGTTCCTTCTTCGGCAATTGAGCCATTTTCCAAAACGATAATTTTATCAAATTGTAACATGCCGTGGATGCGGTGCGTGATGATAATAGACGTTTTGTCTGCCAAAGCCTCGTTCAAATAGCCTAAAATGGTCTGTTCGGTTGTGGTGTCCACAGCCGATAAACAGTCATCGAGTAGGACAATATCAGGTTGTTTTATCAAGGCACGTGCTATCGAAATACGTTGTTTTTGACCACCCGACAAGGTGACACCGCGCTCACCGACGATGGTATCAAAGCCGTTTGACAAGCCTTTAATATCGTCATAAACTGCCGCATGACGGGCAAATTGTTCCACTTCGGCACGTTCCGCTTTGCCTTTTTTACCAAAAGCAATATTGCCCGCAACGGTATCTGAAAACAAGAAAACGTCTTGCGGTACATAACCCATTTGTTGCCGCAAAGTATCGAGCGGGATGTCCCGAATGTCTTGACCATCAATCAAAATGCCCCCCTCCGTAACGTCGTATAAACGAACTAATAAATCGGCTATTGTCGTTTTGCCACAGCCTGTTTTGCCAATAATAGCGAGTTTTCCACCTTTTTTCAAGCGGAAACTGACATTTTGCAATGCAACGATGCCTGTATCGGGATAAGTGAACGACACATTTTTAAATTCAATTTCACCCTCTAAAGGTTGATTGAATGTTGATGTTGCTTTATGTACAATTTCTGCTTTAGTATCTAAAAATTCATTTATCCGTTTTTGCGAAGCCGCTGCTTGTTGCGTCAACGAAGCAATCCAACCGATAGACGTGACGGGCCAGGTCAACATGCCGACGTAAATGACAAATTCTGCGATATTGCCAGGCGTAATATTGCCTGCAACGACTTGTAAGCCACCGACATAGACGGTGACGATGGTACTTGCACCGATACACAACAGCATGATTGGGAAAAAGGCATTGTCAATAACCGCCAAATTGAGGGCTTTTGTCATGTAAACTTCGCTTTGGGCCGCAAAATGATTGACAATGGGTTCTTCTCGAACATAAGATTTGACAACCCGAATGCCTGAATAAGCCTCTTGTGCCGACGAATTGAGCGATGCTAATTGTCGTTGAATAATTTCAGAACGCCGTGAAATCTGGATAGACACATAATAAATACCTGCCACAAGAAACGGCAAAGGCAGCAAAGAATAGAAAGTTAGGGTCGGACTCACTTGTACCATTGAGTAAATGGTCAATGCGAATAAGGTGACAAGATTGGCACCATACAGCACTGTTGGACCGAAATAATTTCTGACTTTATTGACATCTTCTGTAATGCGACTCATCAAGTCACCTGTAGAATTGCGCTTGTAGAAAGCGAGGTTGAGGGCTTGATAATGGTCATAAATGCCTTTTCGCATATCGTATTCGATAAGACGAGACATAACGATGATGGTTTGACGCATAAAATACATGAAAACGCCCATCAAAAGAGCGAAAACCAGTACCATGATTCCAAAAAACAAAAGGCTTTTACCCAGAATGCCATATAAGCCGTCTTGCAAATCAAAACCATTTGTCAAATGATATAAGCCAATATTGTCAACGACAAGGTCGAGCGCACGGCGCAACATTTGAGGTTGCAGGATACGGAAATAGTTGGAAATGGTCACAAAAGCGATACCTGCAATCAAATGCCCTTTGTATTTCCAAAAATATTTATTGAGAGACTTGAGATGTTCCATGTATAATAGAAAGCTATATTCAAAATAGAATGATTAGTGAAGCGTGCAAAGTTAACCGTTTTCTCAGCTAAATGTTTAGACACAGACTTAAGTTGTATTTTTTTAGACAAGAAGTGGATATGATTTTATAAAGAACCAACAGTTTCAAAATCTATTGCCTGTCACAATTATAGAATGTTAAGGATTTTGCAGGAAAAAAGTTGCTCTATATTTGTTTTATCAAAAGGAGAGATACTTAAACAAGGCATCTAACCCAACGTTAAACAAAAAAACACAAAAATTTAAGGTTTTATGCTAAAAAAGCTGCAATGAACAAGTTTTGACTACAGGTCAACTCTTGTTCATTCTTTTTTAAACAGGTGGATTTTCCAATTCTATGTTTTCTTCAAACTCTAATTCTAAAAACTCTTTTGGCAGTCGTTTAGAGGCTTTTGCACCCAATTCACGAATTTTCTCTGCCCGACCAACGAGCGTATCGCCGTATTTTCGGCTGTCATTCAGTTTGTTCATGGCATCGTGATAAGCGGTTTGTGCGCCATCCAAACGATGTCCAATTTGTTTCAAATCTTCTACAAAAGCGACAAATTTATCGTATAATAAGCCACTTTGTCGCGCTATTTCAAGGACGTGTTTCTTCTGATTTTCTTGTTTCCAGATATAGCCAACGGTGCGCATCGTTGCCATAAGCGTTGTTGGTGTCACAATTAACACGTTTTTGTCGAGCGCATCGGTGAATAAAGTGGTGTCTTCTTTCATCGCAAAACTAAACGCAGATTCAATTGGTACAAACATAATGACGTAATCGAGGGAGTTGAGTGGGTAAAGTTTGGCATAATTTTTATCGCTTAAACCTCGAACATGGTTGCGTAAACTATCAATATGAGCCTTCAGAAACCGTGTTTTTACTGAGGGGTCATCTTGATTGAAAAATTGTTCAAAAGCAGTAAGTGACACTTTTGAGTCAAGTATAAGTTGCTTGTTTTCAGGTAGTTGAATAATAAAATCTGGGCGACGTTGCTGCCCATTCTCATCTAAAAAAGATAGTTGCGCATCGTAATGCACCCCCCTCAGTAATCCTGATTTTTCAAGCAGTTTTTCAAGTTGCATTTCGCCCCAATCCCCTTGAATTTTAGAGTCTCCTCGCAGAGCAGATGTTAAGTTATGGGCATCGGAACTGAGTTGTTGATTGAGTTTTACAAGTCCTTCGATTTCCGTTCTGAGGCTGATGCGTTCGCGTGTTTCATCGGAAAAACGACGGCTCATATTGTCTTCAAAGTCCTTGATTTTTTCACGAAGGGGATTTAATAAGTCGTTCATTTGGGTTTGATTCTGTTGCGTGAAACGCTGACTTTTTTCTTCCAACAAACGATTAGCTATATTTTCAAATTCGGTTTGAAAGCGTTGTTGCAGTTGCGTTAATTCATCTTTTTGAAGATTGAGTTTTTCATCGAGGTGGGCGTTTATTTGTTCGAGCGAAGCCAGGTCTTTATTTAAATCAATGATTTTCAGTGTTTTATCTGTTGTTTCTTTTTCTAAATTATGGATTCTACCCTCGCGGTCGGTCATCATGTCCTTTGAAACGTAGTTGTCGGCAATGTTTTTGACAGTTATATATTGACCGCTTCCGACGAAACGATTATAAACGATTAAGCCAGCTAATATGGCCCCGAGGACGAAACTTGCTAAAAGATAAATCAGTTCCATAGTGAAATATTAATATTTAAGATTCGTTTTTATACCAGTTTTAGGAAATTTTTTCAAACATAAAATTACATCTATTACGTATAAATTGAAATTTTTTGTGTTATTTTTTTAACAAAAAGATTAAGTTATACTTAACGAAACATTACAGAATTTTCTCGTTTTATACATAGAAACCCTCTTTTTTTCGTTTTTTTTTTTGAATGATGAGCTATTAATATTTTGTAAAAAAAAGAGTACGGTACGTCTGTCTCGACAAATTTTTCTAATTTTGCCATGCAAAAGTTCCACTATTTAAGCTTAATAACACTTTTCTTGATGATTGGGGTTTATTCGACAAGTTGTATTGACCCAACAATCCCACAGGAAGATGATGCGACACCTTACATTGTCAATTTCACGTTTTTAAAACCGTCTGCAACGACTTTTTCCAAAAATCAATACATACCTATTGAAATCCGCTTTGACCGCAATCCGAGTGGCTACATTCATAATGTAAAAGTTGAAATTATGGATGACAAAGGTGTTTTGGTTGAAAAGATTTTTGAACGTTACGTAAACACTTTCAAGACCTATACTTACAGTAATTCAACCGCTTTCAAACCCCTCAGTACAGGTATTTTTAAAATAAAAGCCTCGTCAACCAGTGAAACAGGGAAGCAAGAGAATATAAAGGATTTTAGTATTATAGTGGAATGAAATGAAATCATAAAATCTTCATTTTTAAATAGATATACATTATAAAATATACATTATCCATTAGTTAAGGACAATAATTTTATTAAAATTACACACAAAAAAGACATGATAAAAAGCGCATTTTTAACCATTTCAAGTATGGTTTTGAGTATAGGTTTATGTATTGCCCCAAGCAAACCGATGGCTAAGCAAACAGAGCCTATGCAAGAATCAACGTCCGCAAAATTGAACAAAGTTGCAGATGTTTTAAATAATCAAACAAATTTGACACCTGCCGAACAGGCTCGGTTTTTACTCCGAAAAGTCTATTTAACAGGTAAGGTTGGTGGTGAATTGCCCGAACTTGACCCAGAATTGGAAAAACGAGTCGGTCAAAAATGCTTGATTTCACGTGACCAATTGAGGGCTTACCTCGAAAGAAATCATATTGCAGATTGGGAAGTGGGTGGCAATATTGATTTGCCATTGAGTTCCGTAACTGATGCAAAAGGCAATCAGAACTTTGCAAAATACATGGTTATTCACGATACCAGTTATCCGCGTTATGAGTCGAGTTTTCCAAAAAATATTGATGATGAATCGTGGGAATGGAATCATTTGAACCGTTGGGTGGCTAACGTAACACATATTTTTGTCAACCGTATCGGTGATTCTAAAACAATGAACCCTTTTCATGAAGGCGTTACAGCAACAAAATTGGAGCGTTTTGTATTGGGTGAAGGGGCTACAAAAGGACTTTATCTGCATATTGAATTGATTCAGCCGCGTAAATCGATGAAAGGTTATGGTCGCCACAACGATGTGGATGCGCCAACGCCAGGTTTTACCACCCCTCAGTATAAACGCTTGGCGCAGCTCTATACAATTGCAGCCGTTCGCAAAGGCGAGTATTTAATTCCAGGTTTTCATGCTTGTGTTGATTCGGGTATAAAGTATGCACACGACGATCCGCAAAATTTTGATTTGCCTAAATTTTTTGCTGCTCTCAATGAAGTTTGGAAAGAAATCGAGAGACCTATCTCTAATTCAAGGGTTGGCAGCGAGTAATATATTAAATACTTTATAACATTAAGAACAAAGACGATAAGACCAATGGAAATCTTAACGTCTTTGTTCTTAATATCATAAAATCTTAATAGCCCTTTTGCGCTTTCACTTTACCCAAACCACTGACCGAACTCCGTACATTTTTAGGGTCGCCTCGATAAAGTACGCTGCCCATGCCCGACACATCGGCAACCAACTCATCACTCACATAACATTCCAATCGTCCAATGCCATTGACGGCACACCGAGCATTTTGAATCGTCAAATCATAAGCATCAATATTACCCGTTCCGTTGAGAAAAAGGCGTGCTTTTTGGGCTTTTCCACCTATTTTAAGGTTGCCAACGCCGTTTAATTTGATTTTTAATTCTTCAATATCCACGTCGTTTGCGGTCACATTGTGTGCACCTTCCAGCAAAATATTGAGTTTTTGCGCCGTCCATTTGCCTTGTAAAGCGACGTTTCCAGCACCTGAAAAGACAAATTCATCAAGCACAGGTGCGGTGATATAAATTCTGATTTTTTCAAATTCATTCCAAAACTGCCAATTATATTGCTTCGTAATCAATAGTTTACCATCTTTGACCCGCGTTTTCATACGTTCAATGCCTTGTTCCGAACCTTCAACAATAACGCTGAAAGTATCTGCTTGACGGATGTAAATATCTGCGCCTAATTCGGCTTCGATGGTGGTGAAATCGCGCAAATCAAGGTGTTCAGAAATGTCGCTGTCCCGCCTTTTTTCTCTGTTTTGAGCAAAAAAAGTGGTGGCGATTAATAGAAAGGTGAGTAAAAGTCCTATTTTTTTCATGACAAATATATTTTTCAATTGATGAACTGATTTTTAGAAAAGACATTTGACAAAGGCTTTACCCTACGATAATTTTCAAAAAAATAAAAATATATAGAAATGACTAAGAATATTAGCCGCGTAATCGCTTTACTTTTCGTCCTCGCTTTGGCCATTTATGGTGCTAAATGGTGGTTTGGTTTCAATGAACGGCAGACACAACAAGAGTCACAAGTGCTTTTGGAACAGGTGAAAGCGGTGACAAAACTCGTAACTACTGAGGGGTACTTTTCAGAAATTTTTAGTGAAGTGGATACCAAGTCCTATTTCGGTTTTCCATCTACAAAAAAAGTTTTGATAAAAGTAAAAGCTAAGGTGTCGGCAGGTTTTAATTTGGCGAATATGAAAATTGAAGCCGACCACACCACTAAAACCCTGCGTTTGAGCAATATTCCCGCCCCTGAAATCATCAGTATCGAGCCGGAAATCAGCTATTATGACATTGCCAACGGCGTTTTTAACACTTTTACAAATGACGATTACACACGTCTGAACAAACGTGCCGTAGAAATCGTACGTGAACAAGCCTTGAAAAGTGATTTTATGAACAATGTGAATGAACAAGGCAAAAAGAACTTCGATGCCCTGCGGATACTTGCGGAAAGCATGGGTTGGAAGTTTGAAATTGTTGGGAGTAGTTTTGCGAATTAAATCGTGAATTGGTGTAATGAAAAATGGCTGTATTGTTCGGTTTTCACAACAATACAGCCATTTTTCATTGTAGCAATACAACAATTTTACTGTTGCTGGAACACATACCGAATAATATTTGCCCCCATTTGCAAGGCTTTTTGGCGCAACTCCTCTGGGTCTTTATGCACATCGTCCCAACCATCGCCTAAGTCCGATTCGTAGTTGTAGAACGCTACAAGGCGACCTTGCCACATCAAACCATAGCCTTTTGCAGGTTTACCATCGTGTTCATGGATTTTAGGAATACCATTCGGAAATTCATAACGCTGATGATAAATCGGATGCGCGTAAGGCAATTCCGTCAATTCCAATTCTGGAAACACCTTTTTCATAGCGGGACGAATAAAAACATCCATACCATAATCATCATTGATGAACAAAAAACCACCCGCCATGAGGTAATTCCGCAAGTTTTCAGCTTCTTGATTCGAAAAAACGACATTACCATGACCAGTCATATACAAAAAGGAGTGGTTGTAAATATCGGCACTGCCGACCTCTACAGTTGCATAATCCAATTCGAAATTGGTACCTAAATTTTTATTACAAAATGCTGCTAAATTCTTCAACGAATTGACATCGTTGTACCAATCGCCGCCGCCGCTGTATTTCAAAAGAGCCAACTTCAATGTCGGCTTATCCATTGAAAATGAAAGCATTATGAAGAAAATGGCTATTAAAAACAAAACTTTCTTTATCATTGTATAATTAGTTTTTAAGTGAACAACTTGCGTCAAGTTTGGAACTTGACGCAAGTTTTGTGAAATTTAAATTTCATTTATCAAATTAACCGTATGACAAGCCACAACACCCGCCGTTTCAGTCCGCAAACGACTATCACCAAGACTAACCGCTTGAAAATTTTGCGCCAAAGCCGTTGCGACCTCCCCCTCAGTAAAATCCCCTTCTGGTCCTATTAATATAACGCTGTTTTCCCCTTTTTTGTACATTTTAGAAAGCAACTGTTTTTCAGTACCTTCCATACAATGACCAATAAAGTTTTGACTTTCTAAAAAATCATTTTTCATAAATTGTTGAAAACCAACAGCTTCATTGAGTTTGGGCAAATACGCTTTTAAAGATTGCTTCATGGCAGACAGCAAAACGCCATTCAGTCGCTCCCATTTTATCACTTCCCGTTCACTTCTTTTACAAATCAAAGGCGTGATTTCGTCAATCCCAATTTCTGTTGCTTTTTCTAAAAACCACTCAAAACGGTCTATGTTTTTTGTCGGTGCAATAGCAATATGTAGTTTAAAAGGTCGCTCATTGTACGCCTCAATTGTGGAATTGATACCAATAAGGCAGTTTTTTTTACCAATTTCAAGAACCGTACCGTCATAAAGATTGCCTTCACCGTCCGTCAGTTGCATCGCATCGCCTACTTTTCGACGCAGGACTTGAACGGCATGACGGGCATCAACTTCATCGAGTTGCGCAATGCCATTTTTAATATTTTTTGAGAAAAAAAGTTGCATAAAAGCAGGTTTTAATAATTTCAGAATTTAAACATTTTCAATGCATATTTAAAAAACAAACCGATAATGAGACCCCCTCAGTATCGGCTTGTTTTTTATGAATTTAAAGCAAAAATTCTCAATTTGACCCATTGAGAGAGCGTTTTTCTTAATCTTTCTTACTTTGCTTCATCAAAGTTGCGATTTGTTGCTTCAATATTTCAATTTCATTGAATGCTTGCTCTTTGGCTTGTCGCTCTTGTTCTTTGGCTTGCCGCTCTTGTTCGATTTCTTCTTCCAATTGCGAGACGAGTCCTTCGACCTCGTCTTCTGCATCCATCGCTCGGCGAATATCCTCATCTGACATAGCTCTATTCAGATATTTTATGATGCGTGCTACACGAGGGTCGTTCATATCCCCCGTATATTCCAGAACATGGCTATCAGCCGTTTTATATTTGTCTTGACTGAATACGTCTAACATTTTTTCTAATTCCGTTTGTACACCCATTTTTTTTAATCTTGAAATTTGTATCACATACAAATCATGTGATAATTGTTCAACAAAATTTTCTTTGATATGGTTTCTAAGTTTGCGGTTTGTGTTGGCGTTTTTATACGTCCTTTCTACTTTTAAAATAGGTATTTTGATGTTTTTCAAACGATATCCTAAAAAATAAATCGTTGTAATCGGCAAAGAACTTTTCTTTTTCTTATCATTTGTTTGTTCTTCAAAAAGATAATTTGCTCCCAAATATCGTCTAAATCTTTGAATAACGAAAGCTTTTTTCGCCTTTTGAATTTCTATGAGTACAATCATCAAAGTGCCATCGGCTTTTTGAATCGTTGCTTTGAAGTCTAACCTAAAAACCCGTACACCAACCCTTGTTTCAGCAATGGTTTCCTGTGGTTTCAATTCAACATCTATCACATTTTCATTCAAAATAACTGAAAGGATGTCCTTTGCTATGTCTGAATTTTCCATCAAATACTTGAACGTAATGTCATAAATTGGGTTGGCAATCTGCATAGTGATGTTTGTTTTAAGTGATTTTTTGACAAAAATACGCACCTTTTCCGAAAAATAAAAATGGGTATTTTTTTGAATTTCGCTTTATGGGAAGTCTAATTGCAAGTAGAATTTTAAAGTTTTTTATTTCAAAATCACAAATTCCGTCCTACGATTCGCTGCACGCCCCCCCTCAGTATCATTCGATTGAAACGGCTGCGTTTTACCTAAACCCTTGAAACTCAATCGGTCTGCGGCAATACCGTTTGACGCAAGGAAATCACGCACTGCCTTCGCCCGTTTTTCAGACAAAATTTGATTGTCGGCATCTGCACCGACATTGTCGGTATGTCCTCTGATTTCAATACGCATCGTCGGGTTTTCCTGCAAAAGTAACTTCAATTTATTCAATTCTGTCATGGATTCGCGCATCAAATCGGCTTTGCCCGTTTCAAAAAAGACATTTTTTAGAATAATCGGCTTGTCTTCAATTTTGGGAGACCCCTCAGTATTTGAAGGCTTTTCAGCAGTTGTAGCGACTTGTTGTAGAAAAACTTCAAGCGTAAAAGGTTTATCAAAAGTCGCTTTTTCAGTCAAATTAAAATTTTCAGAACTGAACGCATAAGCTGTTTTAGACACATTCAAAGCATAGTTTTTGCCAAATGGCAAACAGACTAAAAACGTTCCATTGTCATCAGAAAGAGAGAGATTAACCGTCTTTTGACCACTTAAATCCACAAAATCCAAGCGCGCACCACTAAGCGGTTGCTTCGTGGTCGCATCAAGCACAGTGCCACGCACATACGTTACAGGTTGCGGACGCACCTTTTCATACAGAGCAAATTCATATAAATCATATTTTTTTTCTTCACCATTGCCACGTCCAAAATAGGCTGTTTTACCATCAAGGCTCACAGTAACAGTGCCTTCATTATCCTTGGTATTGATGGGATAACCTAAGTTTTGCGGTTCACCCCAATTGCCTAAAGAATCTATTCGGCTCAAAAACAAATCCTTTCCGCCCATGCCAGCGTGTCCTTCCGATGTAAAATACATGGTTGTACCGTCTGCGTGAATAAAAGGCGTTTGGTCATCCCATTGGGTATTAATAGGTGCGCCCATGTTTTTTGCAGGTTGCCATTTGCCCGACTCAAAACGCACATACCAAATATCGAGACCACCCATGCCACCAGGTCGGTTCGAAGCGAAGTAAATCGTCCGTCCATCGGCAGAAATCGAAGGTTGTGACTCCCACCACTCGGTATTGATAGCAGGAAAACCCTTCGCAGGTGTCCATTTATCGTTTTGTTTTTTAGAATAATAAATATCAAAACTGCCAAAACCATCGGGTCTATCTTTGGCAGCAAACATCAACAATTTGCCATCGGCACTAATTGTTTGTGCGCCTTCATTATTATCTGTATTTAGTTCTTCAACAGGCATGGCTTGTGTCCATTCACCATCTACTTTTTTAGAAGAAAAAAAATCCTCTTGCCGCCCAACAAGTCTTGTAAAAATCATGGTTTCACCATCAGCCGTCAGAGTCGGCAAATACTCGGAATACTGAGGGGTATTTACTTTGTCACCCAATGATTTAGGTTCAAATGGTACAGGGTTATTGATGGCAATGGCAGCAAAACGGGCATCGCGGGCTGCTTTTGTCGCTATATACTTGTTTCGGTTATCCGCTTTTTCAGATTTTAAATAAGCCTCATAGTGTTCCGCAGCTTCGGTAAATTTGTCTTGTCGTATTTCGATATTCGCCAATGAATACAACACTTCTACTTCAAAATTAGGGTCAATAGTCAATACTTTTTCAAATGCCGCTTCTGCTTCGGGCAATTTTCCAAGCTTATAAAACATCGCGGCTTGTTGAATTTGGGCATCAATAAACGTCGCATCGGCTTTCAAAGCATTTGTAAATTCTTTTAATGCCCCCTCAGTATCGTCTTGAATTTTGAGTTTTACACCATCGGAATAGGCTTTTATCGCTTTGCCCGTAGCTGTTTTACGAGTAGTATAGTTTTGTGAAAAAACGGTTATTGTAAAACAGAATAGGATATTGAAAATGAGAATTATTCTTTTCATAAAATATTGATTATTATATGCTTGTGAATTGACTAAGGTTCGACTAATCATTTTGATAATATCATCTTGACCTTATTTCATGACAAAGTAACGAAGAGTCGTGTGGTTTCTTGTTTTTAACATAAAAAAAAGCACAACGTTGACAGAGTTCTAAAAACAAGCACTAATTTTGACAATTTATTATCAATTTCAACCTTTTAATCGAATTTATGACTCAAAATGACATTTCATTAGTCGCTTTAACATTAGGCATTGTAAAAAATGAAGAACGCAACCAAATTGAGCATTTTGTGCAACAAGCATGGGCTGATGCGGGTATAAGCCCTTCATTTCTCTATTTTTCTACTAAGGAAGATGCTTTTAGAGCCATAACCGAAGGCGAAATTGCTGCTTGCGCTTGTTTTTTAGACTCTACGCCAACGTCTTTGCCTTTGGGGTTGGTGATTACGGCTTTGTCTGAACGCAAAGTAACTAATAATTGCCTTGTTGCTAAAAATACTGAGGGGGTACTTTTTTCTGAAAAAACCGATGTAAGAGTGCTTGCCTTTTCTGACATCAACCGCGCCCAAATGCAGTATTTGCAACCAAATTTTACGGTTGAAATGGCAGATTTAACGCCGTTAGAAAGCCTTGAAAAATTGAATTCAAATATATATGATGCCGTAGTTTTAAGTCAAAATGACGTAAATGTTCTTGATTTACAA
Source organism: Saprospiraceae bacterium (assembly GCA_031367705.1). GTDB lineage: Bacteria > Bacteroidota > Bacteroidia > Chitinophagales > Saprospiraceae > JAAFJT01. Next base: position 12,220 of record JANLQI010000453.1, read on the forward strand.
GCAAATGAATGGCAAATACAGCCGTTTAGCGTTCGAGAGTTTATCCCAAAGGCAGGGCAAGGCGTGACGTGTTTTATCTCTGCCGAAGATGATTTGCCGACGCGTCGCCTTTTGAAAGAAGCGCACCACCCCTCAGTATCAGCGGTCACAAACATCGAAAGGACGATTCAAAAAATGCTCAATCAGCATGAAGTAAGTGCCTATTGCGAGCGTGACCGCATGGGCAATTATCACCTTTGGGCAGCCGCTTTGGTCAACAATGATTTCAAAAAAATACGCTTTTCTCAAAGTACAACCTTTGGAATGGCAGAAAATGCTGTCCAACAATTACTTTCGGCTTAATTTTTGAACGATTACGTTTTTATCATAATTTATAAAAATATACCTATTAGCGAATAATAAATTATAATTTCCACGACAATGGCAAAGCAGAAACCGTCTAAACCCACACACAACCCTTCAAACGCTTCTCCAAATGTAAAAAAACAAGCTGCCAAGCAAGTAAAAACGACGCAACAAACGCCTTCAAAGTTCGAAGGTTGGTTGCCGATTGTGGCTGTTCTCGCCGTTACTTTTTTCGCATTTATTCAAACTTTTCAAAGCGATTTTGTCAATTGGGACGACGATGTGAATATTTTACAAAATAAAAACCTCGCTGTTTTTACGTTTGAAAACATCAAAAATATATTCACTACGAATATCATGGGTGGTTATAACCCACTGCCTATTTTCACTTTTGCGATCGAAAAATTCCTTGTAGATGCCGATGGTTTGTCAAGGCTGATTCATACGGACAACCTGATTTTACACCTTATCACCGTCTTTTTGGTCTATCGTCTTGTTGGTTTGATGGGTTTTAGTCAATGGACATCGTTGCTCGTCGCATTACTTTTTGGTATTCATCCGATGCGCGTAGAGTCGGTAGCTTGGGCGACGGAACGAAAGGACGTTTTGTTTGGCGCTTTCTATTTTGCTTCTTTAATTCAATACGCAAAGTATTTAAAATCAGATGATTATAAAATTTTAAATAAACATTTTCTTTGGGCATTTGTCTTATTTGTCTTTGCGCTTTTTTCAAAAGTACAAGCCGTTTCGCTACCCCTCAGTATGTTGGCAATGGATTACTATTTTAAACGACCTTTGAATTTCAAGTTGATTTTTGAAAAAATACACTTTTTCTTAGGCTCTTTGGCAATGGGTTTGGCAACCATCATTTTATTGAAAAGCAATAAAACGATTGACGATACGGTGCTGAATTATTCTGTATTTGAAAAAATAGCCGTTGGTTTTTACACCTACCTCATTTATCTCGGCAAGTGCATTTACCCGTGGGCGATGTCGCCTTTATACCCATTCCCGAAGGTGATTGATGCACCTTTTTATGCTTCTTCTTTGTTTTTTATCGCTTCTATCGTTGGTGTTTGGTATGCTTACCGAAAGGGTTGGACGACATTGGTTTTTGGTTGGCTTTTCTTTTTTGTTAACTATATTTTCGTTTCTCAAATCGTTCAAGCAGGTCAAGGCTATCTCGCAGACCGCTTTACTTATGTGCCGTATTTCGGTTTTTTCATCATTTTAGCAGCTTTTACTGAGGGGGGACTTTTTCAAGAAACAAAAGGCAAAGAGCAAGAGGCCAGCAGTAAATTAGGAGGAAATGTGGATTGGAAAGTAAAAATAGGCGTTGCAGGTTATTTGTTAATATTGTTTTTTACCACTTTTAATCAAGTAAAAATTTGGAAAGATGGCGAAACATTGTGGACGCATACCATCGGATTTGATGATAAAATTCCAACCGCTTACCAAAACCGCGCATTGATTTATAGAGATAGAAAAGATTATGACAAAGCGATTGCGGACTTAAATACGTCGTTGAATCTCAAACCTTCTGCTGCTTCTTACAACAGTCGAGGTAAGACGTATTTTGATATGAATAAGACTGTGGAAGGGCTTTCGGACTATAATAATGCGCTTCGATTGGACAGCACGCTCGTCGAGGCATGGGCAAATCGAGGTGCCGCTTTTGGTCAATTAGGTAAGTTGGATTCCGCTATGATGGATTTATCAAAAGCCTTGTCACTTGACTCAACGCACATCAATGCACTCGTCAATCGAGGTGCTGCATTGGGTGTTATTGGTAAAAAAGAAGAAGCAATACATGACTTGTCGCGGGTAATCGAAATTGACCCAAAACACGTCAACGCCCTTGTCAATCGCTCATTAACTTATCGTGAAATGGGTAAAAACGACCTTGCTTTAGCCGATTGTGACCGTTATTTAGCCATAAAAAAGGACAATCCGAATGTTTGGATTGACCGTGCTTTGCTCAAACGGCAATTAAATCGTTGTGCCGAAGCGATTTCAGATTTTGATGAAGCCATAAAACTCAACAGTTTTAATGGTGCTTATTACGTTGAACGGGCGCAATGCCATCGTATTATGGGCAATCGGGCGGCTATGCAAGCCGATGTGCAAACGGCGAAAGCAAGGGGCGTGCAGAATATTGACCTTTTACTTTTGCAGTAAATTAAATAACTTTGCAACTTGTTAATAACACATAGCCACATGAGATACATAGTTTTTTTCTTTTGTCATTCTGAAAGGAAAAAAAACTATGTGTCTTATGTGGCTATGTGTTTAAAAATCAATACTTTATGGCAAAATATACAACGCTACGGCAAATCCAAAACGAGATTAAAGAAGGCAAAACGAACTGCGTTCATTTGGTTGATTACTATTTGCAACAAATAGAAAAAACTGAAAACTTGAACGCTTACGTTGAGGTTTTTGAAGACGAAGCACGTCATCGGGCAGCCGAATTGGATAAAAAATATCGTAAAAATCCTGAATCAGTGGGACGGCTTTTTGGTGCAGTTATTTCTTTGAAAGATGTGATTTGCTACAAAGGGCATGAAGTAAGCGCAGCAGCGAATATACTGAGGGGGTTCAAATCGCAGTTTTCGGCAACGGCTGTTGAGCGTGTTTTAGCAGAAGATGCCATTATCATTGGGCGTACAAATTGCGACCAATTCGCTATGGGTAGTGACAATACGAATTCGATTTATGGCGCAACTTTGAATTATGATGACCCTTCATTGGTGCCAGGCGGTTCGTCGGGCGGTTCGGCTGTGGCGGTTCAAGCGGATACGTGTTTGGTGTCGTTGGGTTCAGATACAGGTGGTTCGGTGCGTCAACCTGCCGATTTTTGTAATGTTATTGGCTTTAAACCGACTTATGGACGCATTTCACGGCATGGTTTATTGGCTTATGGTTCGTCGTTTGACCAAATTGGTACGCTGTCTCAATCCGTCGAAGATGCCGCTTTGTTCTTAGAAATCATGGCAGGGGCAGACTATTTTGATTCAACAGCCAGTCAACAACCTGTTGAGCCTTATTTTGATAATTTAGAAAAAGAAAAACCAACGGTCAAAATTGCGTATTTCGATACCATTTTAGATGCCGAAGGTTTGGA
>JANLQI010000480.1:0-6744 GCA_031367705.1 Saprospiraceae bacterium
TCCAAACATCGGGTCGTTCGCTTCATGCTCAAGAGATTGCGTTCAATGATATTCGGACAACTTTACAAGCTTTATATGCTATTTATGACAATTGTAATTCCTTGCATACCAATGCTTATGATGAAGCGATTACAACACCAACAGAAGAATCTGTTCGTCGAGCTATGGCAATTCAGATGATTATAAACCATGAATTGGGTTTATCAAAAAACGAAAATCCGCTACAAGGCGCATTCATTATTGAAGAACTCACAGACCTCGTAGAAGAAGCCGTTTTGCTTGAATTTGACCGCATAACAGAACGTGGTGGTGTTTTGGGTGCAATGGAAACGATGTATCAACGCGGCAAAATCCAAGAGGAAAGTATGCACTACGAAATGTTGAAACACACAGGCGAATTGCCGATTATTGGGGTCAATACCTTCCTCAATACTGAGGGGTCGCCGACGGTGTTGCCGAAGGAAGTGATTCGTTCAACCAAAGAGGAAAAGGAAGCGCAGATTGCGACGCGCAACGCTTTGCAAGCCCGTAATCCAGAAAAATCAGCAGCGATGTTGCAGCGTTTACAACAAATTGCCTTGAAAAATGGCAATTTATTCGAAGAATTGATGGAAACGGTGAAGTTTTGTACTTTGGGACAGATTACGCATGCGTTGTATGAGGTTGGCGGTCAGTATCGGCGGAATATGTAAAAAAAAAGACCCTTTGCAACTTATTTATTGCAAAGGGTCTTTTTTATTCAGCTTTCATAAAATAGAAATATACACCTTCTTTTTCAGCTTTTTTCTTCAAATCAAGTACGCTTTTTTCTTGTTGATCACCCTCTTTTCCAAGAATAACCAACATTAAGGATTCATAATCATCTTTGTACTCTTCTATTTGAATCATTGCACCTCGTTTATTAGATAGGTCATCTTTTATTTGCTTAAAAAGTTTTAACTCTAATGCGAATTTTTTTCCGCCAATAATTAAATCAGGACCATAATTACCAGTTGTCTTTTTTTTATGGGCACTGACAAAATATTTTCTAAAATGTTTTTCTAAATCAACATTCCATTCTACTTCTTTTATTGTTGCTAATTTCTTCTGCGGGAATATGTAGTTTTGTAGTACAATTTTTATTTTCATTAAATTGACTGTACTATCAACCCATTTTCCATCAATATCTCTTTCTTTGTCTGCAATATCGTAATCATATCCATGATTAATCGAAGAAAGAGAGACTAAATGCACTCGCTTTAATTGAAAATTACCAATTTCAAATTTCAATAAATCCGTCTTTATTCCCCCACTTAACAAGTATTGATCGCTTAAAAAATTATTTCCAGATTTACTTTCCCAAAAAGTTTTAAGTACTTTTAAAAGTTCTACATGATTTGCTAATGGATTTCCAAATAAGTCTTTTTTATTATCAATTGGCAAAATTTCGTAATCAGAATTTAAAATATTTCTCTTTAATAGCATATTTGTTCCTTGAATCTCAATCTTATTAGTATTGGTATCAATTTTAAAAGACTTAAGTTCTTCGGAAGAGATTTCGTCAATACCTTTTTCAAAAAGTAAATTAAGGTGGTCAGTGAGTTTGTTTACTTTTGTTTCCTCACTTTTAGATTTTGAAAGTGTTTTAGAAGTAATTTTTTTTTCTGCCACTGACTTGGACGGTTTGGAAAGTGGCGTTTTGAGGTTTTTATTTCCACTTACAGGAGTTTTTACAGCCATGAGGTATTGATTTTATAATGATGAAATTGAGTTTAAAAAATTTTCAAAGGTATAAAAAATTATATTCTTAAATTATTTTTGTGAAATAAAGTTGGAAACTATAATTTATAGGAGATATTCATTTTGAAAAAAAACTTTGTATGATTAATCTAAATATAAAACAATGAACACCCAAGAACTCATTGACGAACTCATAAAAATGGGCATTTCCATTTTCCTCGGCGGCGTACTCGGTTTGGAGCGTGAGTACCAAAACAAGCCCGCAGGATTTCGGACGCTTGCACTGATTTGTATCGGTGCGACAGCATTTACGATTTTGTCTATTCGGTTAGCGGGCGACAGCGTGTCGCATGACCGTATTGCCGCAAATATCATCACAGGCATTGGTTTTATTGGTGCGGGTGTGATTTTCAAAAGCGGTGTGAATGTTTATGGCATGACAACGGCAGCGACGATTTGGGTGACGGCGGGTATCGGTATGGCAGTTGGTGCAGGCGATTATTTGTTGGCAACCGTGATTACGGGTGTGACTTTATTGATTCTGTCTGTGTTTGAATATTTACAAAACAAAGTAGATGTACTGCACAAACGCCGCTTGTATTTCATCTCTTTTGATGGCCATGTGTTCGATTCTCGTATCGAAAATGAGATGCGAAAATGTAAACTCAAGTACAAAAAGCTAAAAGAGAAGCGCACCTTAAATGAGACGACTTGCTCTTATGAAATTTTTGGCAGAGAGTCGCACCTTGATATTTTTAATGAATTTTTGTTAGAAACGCCTGAGGTTAAGCAGTTTGAGTATTAAAATAATATCGAATAAAAGATGAAGCTCACTCATACACACATTTATGAACAGCCTATTGAAGCCATTTATGCCAGTTGCATGGACGAATATTTCATCAAAACGAAGATGGCAGCTCTTGGTGCGCGTAACATTGAAGTGAAAATTAAAAGAAAAAAAGACAGCGTTATCGTAGAAATCGTACGTGAAATGCCTGTTGATGTACCCAATGCCCTCAAATCTTTCATCAATCCATGGAGCAAAATGACGCAAACGGAGGTTTGGAAAGGCGACGAAGGTGGACCTTATCTCTGCGATATTGATATAAAAGTGCATGGTGCACCTCTTAAAATTCAAGGGCACATGAAGTTGGGTGCTGCGGAAGGAAAAACGGCTGTGGTCTCTATTACGGAGGTGCATTGCGCGATTCCCTTTATTGGTAAGGCGTTGACGAATTTTATTGGCGAAACTTCTAAAAAGGCGATAGAGCAGGAGTTTGCGTATATAGGGGAGCATGTTTAAGAGATTGAGCTACAATAATTTTAAAAATAGTTTTACTTTTGTTGAAAACAATAAAACCAAACCACTATGACAACAAACGCACACTTCTCCAACCTTGCCTATATCCTAACAGAAGCCATACACACAGCCAAATCAGAAATCCATATCGCCGTCTGTTGGTTCACTTTGCCCGAAGTTTTTGAGGCACTCATCGCTCGGCAACAAGCGGGTGTCAAAGTACAATTCATCATCAATTTTGACCAACTCAATTTCAGCCCATCGGGTTTGCCGTTTGGTAGAATCATTCAAATTGGTGCAAAAGGTTTTGGTTATGTAGGACATGGTTTGTTGCACCATAAATACGTGGTGATTGACAGGCAACGGGTTATCAGCGGTTCATTTAATTGGACTCGTAGTCAACACAATGATTGCTTAACGGATACCCTATCCCCCTCAGTATCCGCTTGCTTTTTGGACGAATGGGAACGCCTTTTACAACAAAGCAAACCCTTAGAAATGCTCGATGCCCGACAAGCGAGACCCCTCAGTATAACGCATCTTTTTCAACCTAATTTCTGGAATATCAACGATTTACGTCGTCTATTGATTCACGGTGCAAATATTTGGTTAGCGCAAATGGATTTGTCCCATTCTGCAAAATGGGCGCGTTGTCTCGGCAGTCAATCCTTTTTTTTGCCGATAGGCGATAAGATATGTCGGCAAGCCTACAAAGCTATAGGTACTTGGCACAGCCAAACTTTGATGCAATTTGTTGAAACGTTGGAAATGCCGCCTCAGGGTGCCTCATTTACTCAAGCTAAATTATTTTGCCGCCGTTTCCGCGAAAGCGATATTGTTTTAGCTATTGACAATCAATGTGTTATTGCTATCGGAGTCATCATGTCTGAAGTTTTATTTGATGAACAACGAGGTTTATATGCTGCCGTTGAGTGGCAAGTTTTGTCCCCACCGAAACCGTTTCGGTGGGGAAAATTATCGAAAAGACCGCTTGCACGGTTGGTAGGTGGTGGTTTGTCGGTGATTGATGTGTTGTTGCGGTGAAAAAATGAGGCTTATACTGAGGGGGTAGAAAAAGTATCCATTTTTATTTTTTAACTTTGCAAGAAAAAAGATATGGAATTAAGTCAAGCACATGAAATCATTTATTCACATCTTTTGGACTTGCATAAGCAAGACCAAAATTTTCGTTTTTTACTTTATCCACATAGAAAAACAATTTTAGGAACTAATTCTTTCATCGATAATGATAATTTAGAACTTTACTTTTGGGCAGAGACATTTAATGATTATTTTTTAGATTTATCTCCCATTTCCCTTTCAATTGGAATTAATACAGCACATATTTATGTAGCTGTTAGAGCTGATGATAACCAAGATAAAGTAGAATATTTTGAAGGAATGGCTAAAGAGTTTAATTTTGAAAGTAAAAAAATAGAGTACGTAAAGGTTTGGGGAAAAGAATTATCTTTTAAAAACAATGATTATGAAAAGTTTATTGATGATTTTATAGAAAAAGAAAAAAGTCGCATAGATAATTATTTTAAAAAAAATAATTTTTCAAGAAGTAATATAAATACAATTTCCGAAAACAGTTTTGAAGAAAATATTGCACTAAATGAGGGTTTCATTAAGCATTTTTTAAATGATAAAACTAAACAGCAAAGAACTAGTGTTTTAAAATATCTAAAAGTTGAAAACTATCAAGGCATTAATTCTCTTTGTATCAAAGATTTGCCAAATGACGCTCAATGGATCTTTTTAACAGGGGAAAATGGTTTTGGAAAAACTTCAATTCTAAGAGCTATAGCGAAAGGTTTACTTGGGGATGAAGAGCGTGTAACTCAAGTAAATTTGGAAACAAATATATTTTCAAGTTTTTTAGATTTAGATAATAATATTTATGCTAATAAAGTACAGAAGGGGCAAAAAAATACACCTTATTATAGAGGCTCTATTTTCGGTTACGGAATATCACGATTTAATTTAACTGATGATATGAATTTTGATAAAGCTTATACCCTTTTTGAAGATGACGGGAGGTTGCTAAATATTGAAAAATTACTTCTAACTTCCGATGAATCAAATTTTGAAAAAATAAAAAATATTCTCAAGAAGATTATTCCTAATATAGCAGACATTAAAAAAATAAAAAATAATGGTTTTTTTGAAATCCAATATCAAGAAAAAAATGAAAGTGAAGATGTTTTCACTCCTGTACTCTTGAAAGATTTAGCTGCTGGCTATCGCGGTATTATTACTATGGTAGGTGATATGATACGACGTATTAGACCTTTTCCGGAACTATCTGTTGAGGATATAGGTGAAGGCATCGTCATAATAGACGAATTTGATGCACATCTACACCCCAAATACCAATACGAATTGCCAAAACTCTTATCAACGGTTTTTCCCAAAATACAATTTATCGTTTCCACACACAGTCCGATTCCGATTCTCGGGGTTGAACCGAATACGGCTGTTGTATTAACGGTTAATCGAACAAAAGAATTGGGGATTACAGTTGACCGATTAGATGATGAAATTGACATTGACCGCCTGAGTGCCAATACCCTTTTAACTTCTGATATTTTTGGTTTTAAATCCATTTTCGCTCGTGGTGCAACACCCGAAACGATTGAGCCTTTTGATGATTACAAAGACATCAAAGAAATGAATGAGTTAGAAAAGCGAATGGAATTGAAACAAGGGTTTAAAGACTTAAATATCAAAATCGGATAGATTATGAGGAAAGTTGAAGATTACTTTGATGATATTCCTAATGGTTTACAGCTCTCTCAATTAACGACAACACGTTATCGAAGAGGGCAGATATCTATTTTACAACGTATTTTGCAAGACTCACAAGTAAGAGATTCTGATTACAAAGGAAATAGTGATGTTAAAACGGCACTTTTAAACATCTATGCTCATTGCTGTGCTTTTTGTGAATCAAGGATAGGCAAATATGATGATATTGAACATTTTAGACCGAAACATGCTATAACTGATGTTGATACTGAGGGGTATTATTGGTTAGCTGTCGAATGGTCTAATTTGTTGATTGCTTGTAAAAGCTGTAATAGCGATTATAAAGGCAATCATTTTCCCATTTCAGGCATACGTCTAACAGCCCCAAATGAGATTGATTTTACTGATAATATTGCCATTTCTGAGTTTTTCAGAAGAAACCATATTCGTTCACCAGAACTTCAAGGTGAGCAATCTTTACTATTACATCCTGTTTTAGATAATCCTGATGACTATTTACTTTTTAATGTAGATGGTACAGTCACTCCTAAGAATAATGAAGACAAAGGGCGGATTTCAATACAATATTATGGTTTAAGTGATTGGGCAAAACGACCATTATTGATTAAAGACCGACAAGAAATAATAGAAAATGTTAGGCGAAAAGTTTATTATTCTGTTGATTCCTATGTTACTGATGATAGGCTTTATCAGGATATACTTGACTTGCATCTTGATTTGATTAGGAAAATTGAGTCAAAAAAACCTTTTTCGGCAGTTAGACGCTCTTGTATCGCCCATTTCAAAGCTTTTTTTATTGATTATTTTGAAGGCGAACAAGAAATAATCTTGAATCGTGCTTATGAACGAGTTAAGAATGACCTTTTGTGAACACTTTCATCAACACCTCTGCACCCAGAAACGACGATATTTCACCCGCCAAAACTTGTTGTTCAATACCTAAAAATGCTGCC
>JANLQI010000235.1:0-8304 GCA_031367705.1 Saprospiraceae bacterium
TTGTTGCTGTTTGAGCCGAAGCGAAAGCAACTAAAAGAGCGACCATAGAGCATGTTGCAAGGAATTTCTTCATTTTGAAAGAGATTTTATTGTTAAATTAAAATAAATTTTATAAGAAATAATTTTGATTCAAAGTTACAAACCCTCGAAAGATTTGCCTGTTAATAAGTTGTTAATCTCTGTTATTCAAAAGTGAATTTTTATTATTTAAAATAAAATAATTGTGTAAATATTTGAATTACAGATTTTTAACACAAAAAATAAAGAAAATAAAAATTTGGATTATCGTTTGCTGCCAGAGCTGTTTGCTCCTACTGAGCCATTATTCTTTTCAACAACTGTGCCTTTAATTGTAAGCGTGTGCTGAGGGCTCGCCTCGTTTGTTTCAACATAAACAGCTTTTGTAAACTGTCCGGCACGATTCGTATCATATTTAACTTCAATGATACCTGTTTTACCAACCGGAATGGCTTCGTTAGGCCATTTTGGAACGGTGCAACCGCAGCTGCCACGTGCATTTTTAACGACAAGTGGCTCGGTACCCGTATTTTTGAATTTGAAGATGCGTACACCGTCTGCACCCAGTGCAATGTTGCCATAATCAATTTCAGATTTCTCAAATGTCATCACAGGACCACTCTGTGCCGTTGCAAAACTGGCGAAAAGTGCCAGTAATAAAAACGTGGGAATTATTTTTTTCATGTTGTTCAAATTTTAGAATTTATTATAAATATTAAGAACGATACAAAGGTATAGGAACAACGCCATATTCTCCTGTTAATGAAATGTAAATAAGTGTTATTTATATTTAAAATTTGTTAAATTGTTTTTTAGTTATTTCACAAATACTTGATTATCAATCAATTGAATAATAATTATGATATTTAATAGAAATAAAAATTATGATAAAAATTTTAATTTATTCGAAAAATGCATTTTAGATATGAAATAATAATGTTATTTTATTGTACAACCAAAAGACTTTTTTCCTGTTTTTTTTATTCAAATACTGAGGGGGTTGAGTTGGGGTATGGTTCTGAGAGTTTGTTTGTTTTGTAAAGTGAAATAACAAGGCATTACCAAAATTAAATTTGGAAAATTGTCATATTTAAGTCGAACTACCATATTTTTATATTGCAAAACAAACTTGTAAGAAATTTTGTTACCTTTGCAGTCAGAATCCAGAAGCACTACCATTTTCACTCAACCATATATGAAACCATTCAATTATGACTGAAAATCTCGAACTTAATATTACACTCGATTCTCATCCCTCGACAGAAAATACAATAGACTCTTTTGCTGATGCGGTTAAGACCTATATCGAAGAAGTGCTACGAGATTACGAACTCTGTGTATTGAGCCGTGAAATCAGCCTTTTAGGTCGCCGCGAAGTATTAACAGGCAAAGGGAAATTTGGCATTTTTGGAGATGGGAAAGAGACCGCACAAGTTGCTATGGCGCGAACTTATAAGAAAGGGGACTGGCGGGCAGGTTACTATCGTGACCAAACGCTTATGTTCGCTTTGGGTATCTCTACACCAGAAGCATTTTTTGCACAACTTTATTCCGATTGCGAAAATGACCCATTTAGCGGTGGTCGTCAAATGGATGCCCATTTTGCAACGCCCAATGTTGATAAAAAGACAGGCGAATGGACGAATCACTTAGACATATATAATATGTCATCGGACATTTCTTCAACGGCGGGACAAATGGGGCGTGCTGTTGGTTTGGCATTGGCTTCTAAAAAATATCGTGAAATTCCTGCTTTACGTACCTCAACCAATTTTTCTAAAAATGGTAATGAGGTTTGCTTTTGTACCATTGGCGATGCGAGTACTTCGGAAGGTGTTTTTTTTGAATCCATCAATGCTGTAGCCGTTATGCGGGTTCCATTAGCTGTTTTTATTTGGGATGATGGCTATGGCATCAGCGTACCGACTGAAATGCAAACGGCAAAAGGCAGTATTTCAGAAGCCCTTCGTGGGTTTGAAATGGATGAAGAAGGCAATGGCATACATATATATACGTGTAAGGCGTGGGACTATGCCGCCATGTGTGAAATTTTTGAAGAAGGCGTAGAGAAAACTCGGCGGACACATATTCCATCTGTTTTTCATGTACAAGAAATGACGCAGCCACAGGGCCACTCTACTTCTGGCAGCCATGAACGATATAAATCGAAGGAACGATTGCAATGGGAGAGAGAATTTGATTGCAATATCAAAATGCGCCAATGGATTCTTGATGCCCCCTTTGCCACTGAAGAAGAATTAGTAGCGATTGAAAAACGGACGAAAACAAAAGCGCGAGAAGCCAAAACGAAGGCTTGGAGTGCTTTTCAGAGTCCCGTCAATGCTGAAAAAATACGTTTGGCAGATATTTACACTTCAATCGCTCAAGCTTATCCTGAAAAATCGGTTGAGATTAACAACGCACTTCAAAATTTGAATGCTTTGCGAGAGCCGCTGCTTTTTGAATTAATGAAAAATGCACGTCAATTGAGTTTGATAGTGAGGGGGGAGAGGTTAAGAGCAACGAACAGAAGCGATACGCCTCTGGCACTTTTAAGCAATTGGATAATAGAAAAAAAGAAGCTTGCGGAACATCGTTATAGTACAGATTTGTACAGCGATTCACCAAAAGCAGCCTTGAAAGTACCCGTTGTTTTTCCTACTTATTCTGATGATTCGCCTACAAAAAACGGCTATGAAATCATAAATGCCTATTTTGATTACATTTTTGAAAAGCGCAATGATGTCTTTGCTTTTGGTGAAGATGTGGGGCATATCGGTGATGTCAATCAAGGTTTTGTCGGTTTACAAGCCAAATATGGCGATGAGCGTATATTTGATACAGGTATTCGCGAATGGACAATAATGGGGCAAGCGATTGGTATGGCTATGCGTGGTTTAAGAGCTTTTGCAGAAATTCAGTACCTCGATTATATTTATTATGGTTTAGCCCCGCTTGTTGACGACCTAACGACTTTGCGTTATCGTACCAACGGTTTGCAACAAGCACCGTGTATTATTCGGTCGAGAGGGCATCGTCTCGAAGGTATTTGGCACTCAGGTTCGCCTATGGGTATGCTGGTCAATGCGTTGCGAGGCATGTATATATGTGTGCCGCGCAATTTTGTACAAGCAGCAGGTATGTACAATACACTTTTGCTGTCTGATGACCCTGGTTTGGTTATAGAGTCGCTGAATGGCTACCGTTTGAAAGAACATTTGCCAGACAATATGGGTGAATACACCGTCCCTTTGGGCGTTCCAGAGGTTATTACTGAGGGGGAGGATGTGACGCTTGTGACTTATGGCTCATGTGTGCGCATTGCTCAAGAAGCCGTAGAAATGTTAGAAACGCAGGGTTTTTCGGTCGAATTGATAGATGTTCAAACACTATTGCCTTTCGATTTAGAACATGTCATCGTTGAGTCGTTGAAAAAAACAAACCGTATTGTCTTCCTCGATGAAGACGTGGCAGGTGGTGGAACGGCTTATATGATGCAAGAGGTTTTAGAAAAGCAAGGCGGTTATCATTATCTTGATGCTAAACCTAAGACGATTACTTCAAAAGAGCACCGTCCGCCTTACGGTTCTGATGGTGATTATTTTTCAAAACCTAATTTGGAAGATATTATTGAAGTGCTACTTGAGGTCGTTTCAGAATAGTAATGTTTTGGAAATAATAAATCATAAAAAATCCCTGTTGGACAGAAGTGTCAAACAGGTTTTTTTTTGTTTATACTCAATCAACTTCTACACCTTAAGTAAAATGAATGAAATAAAATCGACCATTTTGAATCATAAAGTATTGTAAGTCCCTGCTTAAAAATTCATCATTCATCATTTATCATTCATCACTTTCTAACTCTATTTTAGGCAAAAAAAAATCCGCTCCTATGGTGGGAAGCGGACGTCAACTAAACAACAAGAATGTATGAAAACTAAACTCATACGCAATTAATAGACCACAAAATTGCACCTTTAGTTCCATACGATGGGTAACTTTTTTCTTAAACTTCATCAAACAGTTCATTATAAACCTTTTTGCTCTTTTTCGAAATTATATTTGATTAGAGTCGCTATTTTTTAATGAATATTTTGTGCCGCCACCCTTTAAAATGGGTTTAAAAGATTTAAAAAGAATATTTTTTTGAAAAAATCCGAAACCCAATACGGCCTATATGCCTAGAATCCGATTTTCCCTTTCTTCCGACCTGAAATCTCTTGTTTTAAAGCACCCATTCGAATAGCTGTTACAGCAGCTTCTACACCTTTATTGCCATGTTTTCCACCTGCGCGGTCAAGGGCTTGCTGTTCGGTGTTAGGCGTTAATACACCAAATATGAAAGGCTTACTCATCGTAATAGAAAGATTTTGCAGAGCATTGGCGACGGATAAATTGATATATTCATCGTGTTTTGTCTCTCCTTTGATGACGCAACCCAAGCAAATCACCGCATCTACTGAGGGGTACTGCCCTACCAACAAACGCGCAGCCACGGGTAGCTCGAATGTGCCAGGTACTTGAGCGAGGTAAATTTTGTCTTCTGTAACGCCATGTTTTTTCAAAGTCTCCAAACAGCCTTCAAAGAGTGTGTGCGTGATGTGTTCATTCCAATCGGACACGACAATGCCAAAAGTCATATCTTTTGCTGAAGGAATGTTTGAGTCGTCGTAGTGCGATAGGTTTTTAAGTTCAGATGCCATATTTTTGATTTATTATTCAATCCTAAAAGATTACTTTTTCTTGCAAACAATCTGGTTTTTATATTTAACCGAAATCGAGCGATAGGTTTTCCAGCCTTCGTAAGGCATGGCTTCTTTGTAGAAAGTTTTGAGGCGTTCTAATTTTTCATCGAGGTCATCGAGTGTGCCAAGTCGTATTTTTTGATCGCCCAAAATGGGTATTAAAGTAAATTCTCCAGAAGCATCCATGACAATTTGTTGAACCATCGGTGCAAAAAATGGGTCAGCATTCAGCCTTTGTACGAGTAAAAAGACATCTTTTAAGCCATATTTTTTACGTAACAAAAAATCGTTGACATGAGGTGGGACTGCGCCCGTTACAATAGGTACACGGGCTGAAAAATATTTCGACAAGGGCATCCGTATGCCACTTTTGTCCAAATAATAATTCAAACCATTGTTGTCAATGACTCGTAAAATGGGTTCGCGTTGAGTGATTTTTATGTTAAGATTGCTCCCCGCATCAATATACGCTTCAGCATTTTCAACAAAAGGGTCGGTTTCCAAAACAGCTTCAACTCGTTTGACATCAACTGCACCGACTTTTGAAAGGGACAAGTCGGCTTCAAACGCTCGTTTTATGATGAGTTGAATGTCTTTATCCTTGATAAAATCACTTTCTCCATCAGATAGGTGCGTGATGTCAACAACGATTTCTTTGACGTTGCTGCTCTTTTTGCGCATCATAAAAAACAATATGAGTAGCACCAAGAGTAGACCCAAAGCGACACCACCTACTTTTCGACGATTGACATGATATTTTTTTTGTTCTGCCACGGCCATTGAGTGTTGGATATTAGAAAAATTGAGTATTACAGTATTTCAGCCGCTAAATTAGATAAAAAAAATAAAAAAAATGCAAAATGCAAATAGCAAGAGGCAAAGGGCAAGGTGAAAAGACCAAATGAAGCCCCCCTCAGTAAAAAAACAGTTTTGATATAATTCCTTGAACTTTGTTCAATTTCCTTTGCCCTTATATCTTGTCCTTTGCCTTTTAAAAAAGAAGTGGATGAAACTTGATTTTTCCAAGTGAATTAAATTCAAGAGTAGGTGAAGGGATTTTTATGAAATTAAAGGTGCGTGCAAGGGAGCTTAAAAACTTTGATTTTGTTTTAATGCGGCTTAAATCAATGTCAAATGACAAATAATATTGCCGATAACGCGGATAGGCGGCATCTGATAACCGAAATTCGGGGGCTGCAGCAGGCCATTCGTTTTTGTAACCTCCATACATGTTTTCTGCGCCATAGCCCACGGCGAGGTTTAACCAATCGGGTAAACGACTGTCTTTATAAAAACTTTTAGGATTAACGGACACCCAAAAAATGAGGGCATTGTAATCTTTGAAAAACGTCTGAGTATAGTTATTGCCATAAAGGTCATTTGTGCGCTCACGTATGGTCGTTGTTTTTGAGCCATCAATCGAAGGAACGGTTGTCAAAGGGTATTTACGGGGTGTATTTGACACTTTAATAACGATGCGTTGTTCATCCCAAGCGGCTTGTTGCAAACCAAAAAGGGCGCAACCTGCGGTGTTTGCCGTAATATCTGACCATGAGAAACCCCACTCAGTCGAAAACCCATCGAGGGTTTCCAATGTCGCTTGAAAGAGTGTACCGACTCCCATCCCAAACCAAGCAGCATTTCGATTTTTCATACCCGACCAACGCATCGCGCTATACACCCATTTACTCCCTTGATACGCAGAAATAACATGTCCCGCCTTATCCATTTGCATCCATTCGCCTTCATCATCGAAAAGGTGAAAACGACTTCGAGGGTATTGAGCGTACCAAACATTATTGAGTAAAGCAATGGAACTGACATAAGCCGCACCACCTGTACCCACTAAAAACCAAAAACGACGACGATTAAAGGTGTCAGAAGGGGTCAATAAGCTGCTCAAGGACGGGGTATTAAGGTTTGAATTGTGCGAAATCCCATGTGTAAAAGTGCTGTTTTCATCGTTTATACTGAGGGGGGGGAATTCGATTTTGGGTTTTAAGCCAAACGATTTGATGGATATTTCAGTAGTTTTATCTATATCATTTAAACTCATTTGAGCAAATAAAGCATTGAAGGTCAATAGATTAAATACCAATACAATAGCGAATATTTTTTTCATTACATCAGATTTTAGGCACAAAAGTAGTTTTAAATGAATAGACCAAAAGTATTATGTCTTTATATTTTATGTAAAGTATTCGTAAAAACCAATCATAAGCTAAATTCACCATTCACCATTAAAACCTAACCTAAAAAAGGTATCTTTTGTTAAAAATTTAGAAATAATAAGGAAAGTTGTAACTTTGGTCACTTTTTTGAAAGAATGAACATCTTTATATCTTACAACTTTACGTCCCTTTTCCAAAACCGATACAGTCCGCCCATGAACAGAATCTTATCCAGTTTGGCTTTTGTCTGCCTTGTTTTAGCTTCTGCGCAAGCACAACAAATGCCACTTTTTACACAATACCGCGAAATGCAAGGGGTTATCAACCCTGCGGCTATCAATTATGCCTTTTTCACAGACCACCACAAGGGTTCAGTGGGTGTATCTATTCGCCGACAATGGTTGGATATGCCAGGGCCTCCGACCACTCAAATACTGAGGGGGGAGTATTTTGCTGCCGACCACACAGGTGTAGCGATGCTTGCTGGTGGCTATCTGATGAATGACCAAACGGGGCCAACAGGCTTTACAGGCTTGTACGGACGCATTGCAGGTGTCATCACATCTGATGCCGAATACAGCGGTTTGAGCTTCGGTTTAGCTGCGGGTGGCGTGCAGTACCGCGTCAAAACAACGGAATTGAAACTCCGTGATGCTGACGATATACAAGCAACCCAAGACCGCACTCAATTTTATCCAGACCTCAGCATCGGTGCATTTTGGTATCAACGCCTCGATGGCACTGCCGATGAGGACTATGTATATGCAGGGGCGAGTATCCCTCAAATTATGGGTTTAGATCTTTCTGTTCCGACGGGTACGGCTACACAAGATGTGCGTTTGCAACGCGTTCGGCATTATTATGCACAAGCGGGTTGGTATCACTTTTTTGGCGAAGGTTCTTTTGTAGAACCATCCGTTTGGTTGCGCTATGTGCCAAATGTACCTTTGAGCGTGGATATGAATGTCCGTTATCAAGCGGGGAACAACTTTTGGATAGGTGCGGGTGGTTCGATTCAAGGCATGATTCACGCCGAAGCGGGCTTCATTTTGGGTAAAAACATGGGCTATGACACCAATATGAAATTTGGTTATGGCTTCGATTATTCAACAAAGTCTTATGGCCCTTTTGTTGGTACGACACATGAAATTAATTTAAGTTTTGCATTTTAATATAATGTTTATAATAATAAAGCCGTTGATAATGAATAAGTTATCAACGGCTTTGTTGTTTTAAGGACTTATTGCACAGGTATCGTAAACAGAAGTTTGATTCGTATTATATTTTTTTGCAAAAAAAATATAATACGTTTCAAATTTCTGTTTACTATAACTTACCCTTCTGTGTGAAAGTAGTGTCATTTTTTCATA
>JANLQI010000238.1:0-2430 GCA_031367705.1 Saprospiraceae bacterium
CCTGAATGTATGACTGTAGCGAAATTCATATAAATAGTTAATTATCAATATTTTATAAATTGCAAATAATTATTTTTAAAAAAAAACAAACCAATCATAGTTAATGAACAAACGCCGTTCACTAACTTTGCACATGGAAACGGTAAAAATAGTATCAGACAAATTTGTTGGAGAAGCACTTACGTATGACGATGTTCTGCTCGTCCCCGCATTCTCACAAGTCCTCCCACGCGAAGTTGACATTTCAACGAAACTCACTCGCGAGATAACAATCAATGCACCTTTGGTATCCGCAGCAATGGATACAGTCACCGAAAAACTGCTGGCAATCGCTATTGCACGGCAAGGCGGCATTGGTATCATCCACAAAAACATGACGATTGAAGAGCAAGCTGACCAAGTACGCTCCGTCAAACGCTCGGAAAGCGGGATGATTATTGACCCCGTAACCCTCTCGCCCGATGCAAAAGTGAGCGATGCACAAGCCTTGATGCGTAAATACAGCATCGGTGGCATCCCAATTACTGAGGGGGGCAAATTGGTGGGCATTTTGACTAATCGCGATTTGCGTTTTGAAAAAAATAACAATCGCCTCGTGAGCGAACTGATGACAACTAAGAATCTCATCCTCGCACCTATTGGCACCAGTTTAGAACAAGCAAAAGACATTTTACAAGGCAACAAAATCGAAAAACTGCCCGTCGTTGACGACCACAACAACCTCGTCGGTCTCATCACTTACAAAGACATTATGAAAGTGCATGACTATCCGAATTCTTGTAAAGATTCGTTTGGTCGCCTCGTTGTTGGTGCGGCTTTGGGCGTAACGCGTGACCTTTTTGACCGTGTTGATGCACTTGTTGCAGTGAGTGTAGATGTGGTGATTTTGGACACCGCACACGGTCATTCGGAAGGTGTATTGAAAGCTATCAAGGAGGTCAAAAAACGCTACCCTTATCTTCAAGTCATTGGTGGCAATGTGGCAACAGCTGCTGGCGCAAAAGCCCTTGCCGATGCGGGTGCAGATGCCGTAAAAGTGGGCGTTGGCCCTGGCTCGATTTGTACAACGCGTATTATAGCAGGCGTGGGTGTTCCGCAATTGACAGCTGTTTACAACGCTGCGCAAGGTTTGAAAGGTACTGGTGTCCCGATTATTGCAGACGGTGGTGTGCGCTACACAGGCGATATTCCGAAAGCGATTGCAGCAGGTGCGGCAACGGTTATGGCGGGTTCTCTGTTCGCTGGTGTTGACGAATCACCAGGCGAAACGATTATTTTAGATGGTCGAAAATTCAAGGTCTATCGCGGCATGGGTTCACTCGGTGCGATGCAACATGGTTCAAAAGACCGCTATTTCCAAGATGCCGAAGACGATATTAAGAAACTCGTTCCCGAAGGTATCGAAGGACGTATTCCTTATAATGGTACTTTGGCGGAAGTTATGGTGCAATACATCGGCGGCTTGAGAGCAAGTATGGGTTATTGCGGTGCAAGAACGATTGCTGATTTGCAAAATGCTCAATTCGTCCGCATTACAGGTGCAGGTATTAAAGAAAGCCACCCTCATAATATTACAATTACAAAGGAATCACCTAATTACTCAAGATAGTTACTCGTGTATTCGTTACTCGTTATTGGAGATAGGTAAGCGAATCAACGAGTAGCGAATAACGAATACACGAATAACGAATAACGATATGATCTGGAAAGTTAAACCGTCCTTAGAAATATTACAACAGATAGGCGTAAACACGATGTCTGATAATTTAGGCATCGAAATGGTTGAATTTGGCGACGATTATTTGAAGGCTAAAATGCCCGTTGACCACCGTACCGTTCAACCTTTTCGTATTTTACACGGCGGTGCGTCAGTGGCTTTGGCAGAAACATTGGGAAGCGTTGCTTCCGTTTTAACCCTTGAAAAGGGAACAAAAAAACAAGTCGTGGGCGTTGAAATCAATGCCAATCATTTGAGTTCGGCACGAGAAGGCTCGTGGGTTTTTGGTACAGTGAAACCGATTCGGATAGGTCGAACCATTCAAGTTTGGAATATTGAAATTAAAGACGAAAATGGGAAATTGGTCTGTGTGAGTCGGTTGACTTGTGCGATTGTTGAGCGTTAATTTTTATAAAAAATTCACCTCCGCCATCAATTGAATCTGAAATTTCTCAAAAACAGATGCTTGTATCTTTTGAGATAATTCTTTGATTTCCAAACCTTTACCTTCACCATAATTGACCAGAACAAGGGCTTGACGTTCATGCACGCCCACATTGCCAAAGCGTTTTCCTTTCCAACCGCATTGTTCGATGAGCCAACCGGCAGCAACTTTGACCCCCTCAGTATCATTGGGATAACCAACGATATTGGGAAATTCTGTTTTCAAAACATCAAACTGAGCTTTTGGAATCGTCGGATTTTTGAAAAAA
>JANLQI010000031.1:0-22195 GCA_031367705.1 Saprospiraceae bacterium
CAAAAAAAACAATAAACAATTCATTTTCTGTTTACTATACCTTTTCAGAAATCAAAACACCCCCCTCAGTATTTTGCCTGTTTGTCTCGTCTTCATCCTCAATATTAAAAATATCTTCTTCCGATTTTATAGAATGTTGCCGATTCAAATAGGAATACATGGCAGGAATCACATATAATGTCAATGTCAATGAGAACAATAAACCGCCGATGATAACAATACCCATAGACATGCGGCTTTTTGAACCCGCACCCAATGCCAAGGCAATAGGCAAAGCACCCAACATGGTCGCAAAAGAAGTCATCAAAATAGGTCGGAAACGGCTTGTCGCCGCTTGTATGACGGCTTCCGTTTTTTGCATGCCCGTCTCTCGCAACTGATTGGCAAATTCAACTATCAAAATGCCGTTTTTTGTTACCAAACCGACGAGCATAATGATACCAATTTGTGAAAATATATTCAATGTTTGATTGAAAAACCACAACGAAAACACTGCCCCACCCAAAGCTAATGGTACGGTCATCATGATGACAAATGGGTCAACAAAAGACTCAAATTGGGCAGCTAAAATGAGATAGACTAACACCAAAGCCAAGAGGAAAGCAAAAGTAGAATTACCTGAGCTTTCCGCAAAATCACGTGAAGAACCTGTTAAATCCGTAGAAAAACTATCATCAAGGGTCAGTTTACCAATTCTGCGCATTTCTGCGATGCCATCACCAATTGTGTAACCAGGTGCAACAGAGGATGATACAGTAGCCGCTTTGTAACGATTGTAGTGGTACAACTGAGGGGGGCTTGACCGTTCTTCAATTTTAACAATATTGTCTAATTGTACCAAATCGCCGCGTTGATTGCGCACAAAAAGCGACTTTAAATCCAAAGGTTCATCTCGATTGGCACGGTCCACTTGCCCGATGATTTGATATTGTTTACCACTCATATTAAAATAACCATACCGCAAACCTGAAAGAGACAATTGAAGCGTTTGAGCCACATCCAAAACATTAACACTCAACGAACGTGCTTTTTCACGGTCAATCTGGATATATAATTCAGGTTTATTGAATTTTAAATTTACATCAGCATTCATCAAAATTTTACTTTTATTGACTTCATCCATAAATTTAGGCACTTTATCCACTAATTCTTCAAAATCAGGTGCTTGCAAGACAAATTGAACGGGTTGTGAACCACGTCCACCCGTTTGAATCGTTTCTTGTTGTAAAACAAAACAACGGGCTTCATTGAATTGTCGAAACTTGGCATTCAATTTAGCATAAATTTCTTGCTGCGTTCGTTTTCGTTCATCTGGCTCGGTCAACATCAAACGAATAAAACCTGTGTTAGCACTCCCCGTACCTGTAAAGCCCGGTGAAGTAACTGACAATGCAAATTTGCTCTCAGGCACAGAATCCTTCATGTAACTCACTAATTTATAAACATACCTATCCGTATATTCATAAGTAGCCCCTTCTGGTGCCGTTATAGACATACGCAAATAAGAACGGTCGTCAATCGGTGCTAACTCCTCTTGTAGTTGACTATAAAAATAATAAACGCCAAAACCCATCATTGCAAACAAAGGGAAAACCATCCATTTATAGTTCATAAAGCCCCTCAGTCTATCATTATAACTTTTCTCTAAATTTCGATAAAATGGTTCAGTTGCAGTATAAAACCATGTTTTTTTATCTCCGTTCCTTGTGAGATAGGCATTGAGCATCGGTGTTAAAGTCAAAGACACGAAAGCCGAAATGAGGACTGAACCCGCTAAAACAACACCAAACTCTTGAAATAATTTGCCGATAAAACCTTTCATAAAAATGACGGGTAGAAACACCGCTGCCAAGGTCACAGATGTAGAAATGACCGCAAAAAAGATTTCACGTGAACCGAGAATCGCAGCTTGAACTGGATTCATGCCGCCCTCCACCTTTTTATAGATGTTTTCTGTCACCACTATACCGTCATCTACGACCAAACCTGTTGCCAAAACGATGGCTAAAAGGCTCAAAACGTTGATGGAATAACCCATCATGTACATGATAAAAAACGCACCCATCAGCGATACTGGAATGTCAATAAGTGGTCGGAAAGCAATAGCCCAATCTCTAAAAAACAAGAAAATAATGATGACAACCAAGGCAATAGCGATAAAAATGGTCTCTTTTACTTCTGTTATGGCTCTGCGAATAAATTTCGTTTGGTCAATACCGATGGCTAATTTGATGTCAGGGGGTGCATCAGCCTTTAATTTTTCTAATTTTTGATAGACATTATCAGCAATATTGATATAGTTGGCACCGGGTTGTGGGCTTACTGCTACCGCAACCATTGCCACATTATTAATGCGCAAATTGGTGTCTTCATTTTCTGGCCCAACGTTTACTTTCCCTATATCTTTATATTTTATCGTCCCATTCACATCTTGTTTAATGATTAACTCCTCGAAATCGCTGACAGTCAATAGTTTACCAAATGTTTTAACGGACAACTCTGAATTGTCGCCCACAATTTTACCAGAAGGTAATTCAACATTTTCTTTATCTAATGCCTGTTTAACATCTAAAGGTGTCAATTTATATGCTGCCAGCTTTTGAGGGTCAAGCCACAAGCGCATCGCAAATCGTTTTTGCCCCCAAATGCGCACATTGGCGACATCAGGAATGGTTTGAATACGTTCAGCAATCACATTTTCAGCATAATCTGAAATTTCTAAAATATTGCGTGTATCACTTTTTACTTCAATCGAAATAATCGCATCACTATTGGCATCGGCTTTATCAACCGTAGGCACGCCGTCAATGTCTTGAGGCAATGAACGCACTGCTTGACTCACTTTGTCACGGACATCGTTCGCCGCCGCTTCCAAATTTGAATTAATATCAAACTCAACTGTAATACTCGATGAGCCTTGGTTGGAAGAAGAACTGATGGATTTGATACCAGCAATACCATTAATCGCCTTTTCCAAGGGTTCCGTAATTTGCGATTCAATAATTTCAGCATTTGCACCCGAATAGCCCGTTCTGACCGAAATGACAGGCGGGTCAATGCTCGGATATTCTCGAACACCTAAGGATTGGAAACCGATTATACCAAACAATAGGATAATCAGATTCATAACAATTGCCAAAACTGGACGGCGGACACTGATTGACGAAATATTCATTTTTGATTCATGTTTTTATTAAAAAGCAAAGGGACAATGTAAAGGTGAAAAGAATTTTGCGGCTCTTTTTTTTAAATAGCGTTACCACATTTTATTTAGACGAAAAACGCAAAGTAATCTAAAAATAGCCAATGTATCTTATTGAAATAACACACAAAACAGCGACTCATTCATTTTTCAAAAAAACTACCCCCTCAGTATCCTTGCTTTTTCAAAGGAAAATCTACCTTTGTGTCCCATAAATGAATAAAGCAAATGTCTTGACAAAGACAAAAAACATTTTATGGCAAAGTACATATTCGTAACAGGCGGCGTAACATCATCATTGGGAAAAGGCATCATTGCCGCGAGCCTCGCCAAACTCCTCCAAGCACGTGGCTTTTCAGTCACGATTCAAAAATTCGACCCTTATCTCAACGTTGATCCAGGCACGCTCAATCCGTATGAGCATGGCGAATGTTATGTGACGGACGACGGGGCAGAAACGGATCTCGATTTGGGTCATTATGAACGTTTTCTCAACACGCCCACTTCACAAGCGAACAATGTGACGACAGGGCGTATCTATCAAACCATCATTGACCGTGAAAGAGCAGGCGATTATCTCGGCAAAACCGTTCAAGTCGTGCCACACGTGACTGATGAAATCAAAAGACGTGTGCAAGTCCTCGGACAAACCCCTCAGTATGACATCATTATCACTGAATTAGGCGGCACTGTGGGCGATATTGAGTCACTACCCTATCTCGAAGCCTTGCGGCAATTGCGTTGGGAGTTGGGTACAGACAATTGTTTGGTTTTGCATTTGACTCTCGTCCCCTATTTAAAAGCGGCTGGTGAATTAAAGACAAAACCAACACAACACAGCGTTAAAGAGCTGTTGAATACAGGAATCCAGCCCGATATTCTCGTTTGCCGCACCGAAGAGCACCCCCTCAGTATGGACATCAAAAGAAAGCTCGCTTTGTTTTGCAATGTCGAAGTGGGTTCGGTTATTGAAGCCATGAATGCAGAAACGATTTATGATGTCCCGTTGTTGATGCTGAAAGAAAAATTGGATTCTGTTGTCATTTCAAAACTAAGATTGCACGACCGTCGCGAACCCGATTTGCGAAAATGGAAAGAATTTTTGGGCAAATTCAAAAACCCAACGCATGAAATTCGCATTGGTTTGGTTGGTAAATACAACGAATTACAAGACGCTTATAAGTCCATTTACGAAGCCTTTGTTCATGCAGGAGCTGTCAATGAATGTCGTGTAAAAGTCGTACCCATTCATTCCGAACAACTTGAAAAGATTAAAGGGAAAGATATTGGTAAATTATTAAGCCCATTTGATGGTATTTTAGTCGCGCCTGGGTTCGGTGAGCGCGGTATTGAAGGCAAATATGAAGCGATTAAGTATTGTCGTGAAAACAATTTGCCGTTTTTCGGTATTTGTTTGGGTATGCAGTCGGCAGTTGTCGAGTTTTCAAGGAATGTATTGGGCTTAAAAGATGCTGCTTCAACGGAGGTCTATCCCGAAACAGCAAATCCCGTTATTGACTTGATGGAAGCGCAAAAAACCATTACCGCAAAAGGTGGTACGATGCGTTTGGGTTCTTATGATTGTAAAATAAAAAAAGGTACAAAAGCCTTTGATGCTTATAAAAAACAGAATATTCAGGAGAGACATAGGCATCGGTGGGAACTTAACAATCAGTATTTAGGACAAATTGAAGCGGCGGGTATGGTTGCAACGGGTGTCAATCCAGAAAGTGGCTTGGTTGAAATTATTGAAATCCCTAACCATCGTTGGTTTGTCGGTGTTCAGTTTCACCCTGAATTGAAAAGTACTGTGGAGAATCCACATCCGCTTTTTGTGGATTTTGTCAAGGCGTGTTTGAAGAAATAAGCCCCCGACCCCAGAGGGGAGTACGAAACCGAATAATAAATTAATGGGGAGAACGAATTACGAATAACAAATTAACGAATAACGAAATAAATGATAGATAATAACAAAATTGTAGATGCCTTACGGACAGTCAAAGACCCAGCAACAGGTCAAGACATCATCCAAAGACGCATGATTGAAGGGCTGAAAATTGAAGGCGACAATGTAAACTTTACCCTCGTTTTGCCGACGTTGAATATGGGTAACAAAACGGAATTGATTTTTGCGTGTATATCAGCGATTCAAAAAGAATATCCACAAGCACAGCCCAATGTTCATACGTTAGCACGTCCTACTGAGGGGGGCGCAGCCGAAACTCCTGAACGCCCATTGCCACATTTGAGAAACATCATCGCTGTTGCTTCGGGCAAAGGTGGCGTTGGAAAATCAACTGTTGCGGTCAATTTGGCTTTGGGATTGAAAGCATTGGGTGCAAGAGTCGGCATTATGGATGCAGATGTTTATGGGCCAAGTATCCCGACCATGTTGGGTTTGCAAGGACAGAGACCGAAATTGCAAGAGGTATATGGCGTGCCTAAAATGATACCACTTGAAGCATTCGGTATGCAAGTCATCAGCATCGGCAATATCATAGAGCCTGAACAAGCGGTTGTACTGAGGGGTCCTCGTTTGGCGGGTGTCATCAAACAGTTTTTCAATGATACGCTTTGGGGTGAACTTGATTACCTCGTCGTGGATTTGCCTCCTGGAACAGGCGATGTGCAATTGACATTGGTTCAAACCGTACCTGTTACAGGCGTTGTAGTTGTCACGACACCGCAAGAAGTAGCGGTTATTGATGCCGTTAAAGCCATAAATATGTTCCTGTTGCCGCAAGTCAATGTGCCGATTTTGGGTATTGTTGAAAACATGGCGTGGTTCACACCCGATGATATGCCCGACCGTCAATACAAAATATTCGGAGAAGGCGGCGGTAAAAAACTCGCAAAACAAAGCGAAAGCCTTCTTTTAGGTCAAATTCCTTTGGTTATGGGCATACGTGAAGGTGGTGACGCAGGTAAACCCGCAGTCATAGGTGATGAACCGATTACCAAACAAGCATTCATTAATGTGGCGCAAAATGTGGCTCGTCAAATTGCACTGAGGAACGAGATGGTCGCACCAACTAAAAAGGTGGATATGCAGATTTGAGTATAGGGCAATTCGCACTTTAACATGTGTTAAGCCGTGTTTTTCTTTTGCCTACTTGTTCAAAAGCCGATTGATAAGGTGTATCAATCGGCTTTTGTCATGTCGTTTTGTCATTCCGTAGGAATCAATGCCGCACAATGAGTTTCTTGGTCTTCACTTCCTTACCATATTGCAGCGTCACGAAGTACGTGTCATTCGGATAATCAACCGTGGGTATCTCGACATTGCCGCGTCGTGGACAAAACCACCATTTTCCACCTAAAACCCAGTTTTGCGGTTTGCAAATCACTTTATACAATTGCAAAAGACTTTCTACAACTAGAAAAAGACTTTATACAATTGCAAAAGACTTTCTACAACTAGAAAATCACTTTCCCCGCTCGGCAAGGAAATTCGCTTTTTACTCCACAAACCAACTACACCGAACGGCGGTGCTTGATTCGGTGTTTTGCATGGCGAAAGTAACTAATTTATTGAACTCCCCCACCCTTCGGCATCCCCCTCAGTATAAACCCTTGTTTCGCTCAAATCTGAGACCAGACAAATGCCTTCCTTTTTTTATTAACAGCATTTTAACAAACCGAAGGGAACTAAAAGGATGAAAAAAGGTGTTTTTGTAGTATATTTGAATATCAATTTTTAATTCACCAATTTCAAACTAAGCAATCTAAATAAAATGAAAAAAACGAGCCTTGTTGTCACTGCCTTATTCTCTTTCTTCCAATTTAATTTTGCACAAGACTGTTCTCAAAGCTTTTTTGCCTTGAAAGAAGGCACAAAAATCGAAATGACCAATTATAACGCAAAAGGTAAAGTCACTTCTACTTCCGAATCATTAATCAAAAGCGTTAAACCTAATAGTACAGGTTTCGAGGCGACCGTTGATGCATCTGTTAAAAATGACAAAGGTAAAGTCATTATGGAGGGCAAATCCTATACTGTCAAATGCGACAATGGAACGATTAAATTGGACATTAGTTCCATGATGATGGGCGACCTTTCTTCTCAAATGAAAAGCATGGAAGCCACCATTTCTGGTGATGGTATTGACTATCCATCTACTCTTTCTGAAGGAATGGAGTTGAAAAATGGGACAACTGAAATAAAAATGGGGAGCAATGGCATGACTTTTATGACCATGAAATTTGACATTAAAAATCGTAAAGTTGAGAAAAAAGAAAGCATTACGACCTCCGCAGGTACGTTTGATTGTTTTAAAATCACTTACGATATGGATATGAAAATGGTGTTAAAACGCTCTATGAAAACAGCCGAATGGATTGCCCCAGGCGTTGGAGTCGTCAAAACAGAATCTTACAATCAAAAAGGCGAGTTAGAAAGTTATTCAGAATTGACTAAGTTTGTCAAACCATAATTTAATGGATAGTTGATAGTTGATAATGGATAATTTACAGTTATTATCCATTATCAACTATCTATTATCAACTATCCATTATTCATAATATCTTTATAAATAATTGATTTAGAAACATTTAACGGCAAAGGGCCAAAATGCCCCAGTTTCAATTCCGCCATACGCCGCGCCGCTTTTGCCGCATCTAAAATAGAATGACCATCAAGTCGAGCCGTTAAAAAACCAGACCAAAACGCATCACCTGCGCCTGTCGTATCTTTTACCTCTACCTTTCGAGCTTCAAGAAAATGCCCCCCCTCAGTATCCGCGACATAACAGCCGTCACCACCTAAAGTCACACAAACAATCTTTGCACCTAAATTCAGAAAATGCGCCGCCGCCGCAATAGGGTCTGTTAATTCTGAATCATACAATCGCGCCCAGTCAACTTCACTTATTTTGACATAAGCACCATAGCTACAGTATTCGCCAACGATGCGTTGTGCTTCTGCTCTATTTTCCCAAATTTTAACCGCATAATTGGCATCAATACTCAATTGACAACCCAATTCGACAGCCCGTTTTGCCCCCCTCAGTATATTCGACTGTGCAGGTTGTTTGGATAATGCAAAACAGGTGGTGTGGAAAATAGCCGTTTGACTCAAAACATCATCGGGCAATTGGCTCTCCCAAATCTCTGTATCAGCACTTCGGTAAGCCTCAAAATTGCTGACGTTTTTGGAACGACTGACCAATATCATGGTCGTTGGTAGATTTGTTTGACGCATCAGAGAAGTGTCTAAGTCCAATTTTTTGACATAATTCATCAAAAAATTACCCATATCATCGTCTCCTACCGTAGAAGCAAGGCGAACATTATTGCCCAAACGGCGCATATTCATCGCTAAATTGGCTGGGCTGCCGCCGACAATACGTTTAAAAGTCTCTACTTCGTCCATTTTGTCGGCGAAATCAATAGAGATCATATCTATCAGCAGTTCTCCAACGCTGACGATATCAATAGGTTTAGATTTCATACATTCTTCTTGTTTAGGTTGCGAAGATGATTATTTTTGCTTTTATTTCAAGAATATTTTTTTGTTTTTTAAATTAAATAGGTAAGAAAATTTCGGTAAAGTAAAATGAAGCAAAACAAACTTGACTATATCGCACTCTGTCAAATAGAAGAAACCATTCCGATTTTCATGCAAAATGGGTGGTTAGATGCCGTCATTACTGAGGGGTCGTCGTCGTGGCAAGTTGTTTTGGCAAAAGATAAAAAAGGCCAAATAATCGGTGCTTTAACGTTCCAAATGAAGCAGAAATGGGGCTTAACGGTTTTAAGCGAAACGCCTTTATCCCCTTTTTGTGGCATTTGGTTTAAAAAAATAGACAATCAAAAACAGCATGAACAATATCATTTTATAAAGAAAATTTTGGCGGAGTTGATTCAGCAATTACCTCCTTTTCATTTTGCTAATTTTCGTTTTTCAACAGCCTTGATAGATTGGCAACCTTTCTTTTGGGCTGGTTTTCAACAAACAACACGTTATACTTATCAGTTAGACTTTACAAAAACGGACAACCTTTTTGCTAATTTTAACCAAAACACACAACGCAATATTCGCAAAGCAGAACAGCATTTTCAAATAACTCAGTCAAACGACTTAGATAAGTTTTTGACAATCAGCAACTTAACCTTTGAACGTCAAAAACTTAAAAATCCTGCACCCCACTCTATTTGGCAAAATGCCGATACTTATTTGAAAAAAACAGGTCAAAGAGTGATTTATTTTGCGACAAATACTGATGGAACATCCCGAGATAATCGGGAGGGGGAGGCCGAAGCAGTTGTATATATTGTTTTTGATAAAAAAACAGCCTATTATTTGGCAGGTGGTGCAACAGAAATCGGGCGAAAACAAGGCGCAATGCACCTATTATTGGGTCAAGCAATTGAAGATGCCAAAGCAAAAGGTTTAGTTACTTTTGACTTTGAAGGCTCTATGTTAAAAGGTGTAGAGTCCTTTTTCAGAGGTTTTAATGCCACTTTAACGCCTTATTTTAAGGTTTGGAAATACCAAAACCGATTTTTATCTTTATTCGATATGCTACGCAAATGAGGTGTAATAATCCCTTTTTCAAGTAAAAAAAAGAATTTTCTCTTGGTAAACACGTGATTTGGTTTCAATCGCTTATCTTTGCGCGTCTTACCAAGTATTACTATTCAAATTTATATTACCCGCTCGTGGCTTACAAACATGTCGTTACGGAGGGGGCAGTTGAAACAAAAATCAACGAATAATGTCTATTTCTTATAAAAAATCAAACTTAATAAATGAGTGAAATTCTGAACGTACACGCCCGTGAGATTCTCGATTCGCGTGGCAACCCGACTATTGAAGTTGAAGTAATGACCGAAGGCGGTTTTATCGGCAGAGCTGCCGTACCATCTGGTGCCTCAACAGGTACACATGAAGCTGTGGAACTGCGCGACGGCGACATGTCTCGCTATCTCGGAAAAGGTGTGTTGCAGGCTGTTAATAACGTAAATACCGTCATCAATGATGTCTTACACGGTCACGATGCTTTCGAGCAACGCTTGATTGACAAATTAATGATTGACGTGGACGGTACACCTAACAAAGGCAAATTGGGTGCAAACGCTATTCTCGGTGTCAGCCTTGCCGTCGCAAAAGCGGCAGCAAAAGAATCGAATCAACCTTTGTATCGCTATATCGGCGGTGTAAATGCACACGTTATGCCAGTGCCGATGATGAACATCTTAAACGGTGGCGAACACGCTGACAACTCAATTGATTTTCAAGAGTTTATGGTCATGCCAGTCGGTGCAGAGTCTTTCAAAGAAGGTTTGCGCATGGGTGTTGAGATTTTCCACGCCTTGAAAGGTGTTTTGAAAAAGAAAGGTTATTCAACAAATGTAGGCGATGAAGGCGGTTTTGCGCCAAACATCAAAAGCAATGTTGAAGCGATTGATACTGTTATGATTGCCATTGAAGCGGCTGGTTACAAGCCAGGTATTGATGTGATGATTGCTATGGATGCAGCGGTGAGTGAATTGTACAATGCTGAAACAGGCATGTATATCTTCAAAAAATCGTCGGGTCAACAAATGACTTCTGACCAATTGGTTGATTTCTGGGTTGATTGGAGCAACAAATACCCCATTTTAAGCATCGAAGACGGTCTTGCAGAAGACGATTGGGCGGGTTGGAAAAGCCTGACTGAAAAAGTCGGCAACCGTATTCAATTGGTCGGTGACGATTTATTTGTGACGAATGTCACGCGTTTGCAACAAGGTATTACAAACAATATCGCCAACTCCATCCTTGTCAAAGTAAACCAAATTGGCTCTCTTTCTGAAACTGTTGACGCTGTAAATATGGCGACTCGCGCGGGTTATACAAGCGTTATGAGCCACCGTTCAGGTGAAACAGAAGACACAACGATTGCTGACTTAGCGGTTGGTTTGAATTGTGGACAAATCAAAACAGGTTCTGCAAGCCGCAGCGACCGGATTGCAAAATACAATCAATTACTTCGTATTGAAGAGGAATTGGGCGCTATGGCGACATACCCCGGTAAGTCTTTGATGCGTTAATTTTTGAGATTTTCGATATAAAAAAGCCTCCTCTTGTTTGTCTTTTGGGCAAAATACTGAGGGGGCTTTTTTTATTGTTATTTTAAAAATTCACAGTAAATATTTATCTTTGAAAAAAATTAAAAACATGGAAGCAAATTCGAAGAAAATCATAGTTGAAATCCTTAAAAAATATGGCGCAAAAAGCATTGGCATTTTTGGCTCACGTGCAAGAGGAACGCACCGTCCTGATAGCGATTTAGATATTTTAGTGGATTTTGTAAAATCTCCTTCGTTGCTTCAATTTGTTTTAATTGAAAATGAGTTGTCTGAGTCGCTTAATTTAAAAATAGACTTGGTAACTGAAAATGCACTTTCACCCTATATTGCTGACCAAATTCATAGTGAACTCATTAAATTATATGTGGCATGAAAGGAGATATGTTATACCTTATCCATATCAAACAATCCATTGAAAAAATTCAAGAATATGTTAAAGATTGTGATGAAGCCTCTTTTCATCAACGCTCAATGGTACAAGATGCCGTCATTAGGAATATTGAGATAATGGGGGAAGCTACTAAGAAAATTTCCTCAATTACGACAGGTAATAACCCACAAGTGCCTTGGAAAGGTATGGCAGGAATGAGAGATAAACTCATTCATCATTATCATGGTGTAGATTTGAATCTTGTTTGGGCTACAATACAAGAAGATATTCCTTTTATTGAAAGTGAAATACTTGATATTATAGCTTTATTAGAACCAGATATAGTGTAAAATCCATTTTTATTGCCATGTTATTTTAAAATATCTTCTTAAAAACATTGTCTATTATCTGATTAATATCTTCAGAAATTTTAAATTTCCATAAAAGTGAAAAGTAGCAAATAGATATGATAATACCTTTAATAAATATTGTTAAAATTGAAGACAATACATTATTATTTATCGCCTCCATTTGAAAAGTGGGTATTAAATAAGCAATAAAAAGTGTAAAAAGAGCAATAAAAACAGCACCAATCATAGAACGACTAAAAGGATGGATGTTTAATTTTTTATAAATAAAAATAAGTTTAGCGGCATTGAAAAAAAACATAGATGTTAACGTAGCTAATGCCGCACCGTTAATACCGTATAGCGGTATCAAGAGATAATTACTGGCGATATTAACAACAGCTAATAAGAGAAGCATATACAAATTCGCTCTATAATAGTTTGAAAATGCTATTATTTCAGTATTTATACCTGTTAACATATCAATTAATCGGGACAAACCTAAAATAAGAATAATTATTTTCCCTTCTGAAAACTCTTTTCCTTTTGGCATAATATGGTATAAATCATCAGCACAAATCCATGCACCTATAAGTAAGAACATACCAATCACAAATTGAAGAAGAGCCGATTTTTTATAAATAACATTGACGTTATGCATATCGTTACTCTTTAAACTATCTGAAACAATCGGGGCAGAAACCCCTGAAATGGCTTTACGTATTACATCAATGGCTTCTGTAATTAATACAGGAATTGTGAAAATAGCCAAAGAACGCGACCCAATCATAAAACCTATAAGCAATTTATCAAGTTGTAGGGCTAATGTACCGCCTACATTAATTAAAATACTGAATAAGGAATAATCAATTATCTTTCTTTTTAAGTCCCCCTCAGTATTAATTCTTTTTAAGTTTATATCTAAATATCCTAAATGCCGTAAATAATAAACAGTAAAAAATACAATAGCGATATAAATAACAACCAATCCATCTAAAATATTTGTAAATGCAATGAACCCCGCTAAATAAATTAAAACAAGTATGGGTTGCAAGATTTTTAATGATAAATTATAAATGATACTTGGAACAACAATTCTATTGAAATTAGAAATATAAGCATGGAGTAATGTTATAAATGTTGTACAAAATGTAATAGCTAAAATATAAGGTAAATAATTTGAAAATAAATAAGCATTCGCTGAAAAATAATAGCCCACTAAATTTTGAGTAAAATAAATGAGTGTCGAGCATATTATTAATGATAGAAAAGTTGTTAGCAAAAGAATAAATAAAAAGCGTCCTCTACTTTCTTTATTTTCTTTAAAATAAGGAAAAAAATGAATGGCGACTGCTGGTAAACCTATACCAATAAAAGGTACAAAAAAAGCAGCCAAACCAATAATAAATTGAATCTCTCCAAATTTTTCTAACGCCAAACGGGGATAAACAAATAATGTACTTATCGTTCCAATTAAAATACCTAAGTAAGTAACAAGACCTTGTTTTATACTTTGTCTCTTTATGACACCCATAATTAAATTGAGAATTTATACTTAGTTGATAATGGATAATGGATAATAATACTTTTAGGCAAACCATTTTCAATTTAGTATAATGATTTGTATTAACATTCATAACTATTTTTTTGATTTTTGAGGAAATGCCCCCCTCAGTATTTAACCCATTTTGCCTCTATTTTTTTGCAAAAATAAGTAACTTTGCGTGCTTAAAAGCAGTTTAATACGTTTTATCATCTAAACACTTTTAACAGTCATATTATACTCATTTTATAGCTTATGGTTGCTTCATTGTATCGGCAAATAGTTCCTGCTTCGTTCAGGCAGTACATTTATGATGCCTTTTTAGGAGATTTCCTCTTTCATTTGAGGCATATTCGTGTGCATATTAAAGGTAAACTAACTTTCCTTTTTAGCTGGTTATTGCCCAAAACAGAAGAAAATAAGGCATTGGCTTTTATCGGAAAATATGGCATTACCTCCTATCCTGCACCGTATTCTTTAGAATACAAAGGCAAAAAGGTGGATGTATTGTTCGATAATTCAAGAAAACTTCATTATATCATACACAACGGGAAAAAACTTTTTTTTCCAAAAGTCTTTACGCTTGAAAAAATTTCAAATTTATACTTGGAATTAACAACTGAACAAGACATTCGTTCTGCCCATAGATATGTGGTTGCATACGACGAGTTAAAAGGAAAAACGCTTTTAGATATTGGTTCTGCCGAAGGCATTTTTTCCTTGGATACCATCGAATTTGTAGAACATGTCTATTTGTTTGAATGTGAAACTTTTTGGATTGAAGCCTTAAAAGCGACTTTTGAACCGTGGTCTCAGAAAACAACAATTGTCGAAAAGTATGTTGGCGATAAAACGGCAGGCATATTTATTACGATTGATGATTTTTTGAAAGACAAACCCAAAAACAATATCTTCCTCAAAATGGATATTGAAGGCGCAGAACAATCGGCACTGAGGGGGGCTTCGCAAACGCTAAAAAATGGCAAAAATATGAATGTTGCCGTTTGTACCTATCACAAACCCGAAGACCCGAAAGAGATTAGTGCGTTTTTAAGTTCTTTAGGTTATTCTTTTGAGTTTACTTCAGGTATGTTGTTTTGGGGAAAACGCTTGAGTAAAGCTTTAATAAGAGCTAAAAAACAATAAAATGAAGTCAGTTTTACTGAAAATACCTGTTTTACGTTCCATAATGAGACTCTATCTGAAAAACACCTTTGCCAAAGCATGGCGAGACAAAAACCCTCATAATTTGACTGAAGCAGGTGATAAAGAATTCCCTTTAAATGTCGTCAGTGTAGGCAACAGCAGCTACGGTATGCTGCATATTCAAAGTTTATTTGAACAAGAAGGTGAAAAATTAATCATTGGCAATTATGTTTCTGTTGCGCCCGGTGTTCAGTTTTTGCTCGGCGTTAATCATCAAACAAAAACGTTGACGACCTTTCCTCTGTACTCTCGCTTGATAGAACCTTCAAATAAAGATGCCCTTAATAATGGTCCCATTATTATCCAAGACGAAGTGTGGATTGGCACGAATGCAATTATTATGTCGGGCGTGATGATTGGCAAAGGGGCTATGATTGCGGCAGGTGCGGTAGTCACTAAAAATGTGCCGCCTTATGCCATTGTTGGCGGTGTTCCTGCGAAGCTTATTCGATATAAATATTCAGAAGAAATAATAAATATTTTAGAACCTATCTATTTAAACAACCTTGATAAAGAGTTCATTGTCAACAACATAGATATTTTCTATAAAGAAATTGAAACGATAGAAGATGCTTTGGCATTGGTTTCTTTAATCCAAAAAAACACAAAATAATGGCAAGAGTTATCGCTGTCTATTTACCTCAATTTCATCCGATTCCAGAAAATGATGCGTGGTGGGGAAAAGGATTTACAGAATGGACAAATGTAGGGAAGGCAAAACCGCTTTTTAAAGGACATTATCAACCCAGAGTGCCCGCTGATTTAGGTTATTATGACTTGCGTTTACCCGAAACCCGCGAAGCACAAGCCGCTTTAGCAAAAGAATATGGTGTGGAAAGTTTTTGTTATTGGCATTATTGGTTTGGCAATGGCAAACGTTTATTGGAAAGACCTTTTAACGAAGTGCTTCAATCAGGCTCTCCCGATTTCCCTTTTTGTTTGGGTTGGGCAAACCACAGTTGGAAAAACAAACAATTTAATAAAGATGGCGATGACAAACTTTTGATTGAACAAGTGTATGGTGGTGAAGCCGATTATACCGAACATTTTTACGCATTATTGCCCGCTTTCAAGGATAAACGCTATACAAGGGTTGACAATAAACCCTTATTTCTCATTTATGCACCTTTTGATATGCCCGATGTCGTAGCATTTATGACTTTATGGCAACAACTTGCTCAAGAAAATGGGCTGCAAGGCATTCATTTTGTAGGCAATACACACCAAATTGATGAAATGGAACAATTGAAGTCTATGGGGTTTGATGGCATCAATTTGCTCCGTATGTTTCATGTTTTTAAACAAGAATTTTCAATTTTTAGGAGAGCTTATGTTAAAGCGATGCGTATTATTTTCAAAACAGGGCGAATCCTCGATTATGCATTTGCTTCAAAATATTTTTCTGGTAAAGAAGACACCCTCGACTATTGCTATCCAAGCATATTCCCGAACTGGGACCATTCGCCGAGGTCAGGTAGAAGTGGACATATATTGCACAACTCAAATCCAATTGCTTTCAAAAAACACGTCAAAGAAGTCTTGAAAACGGTCAAAAATAAGCCTAATGAACAACAAATCGTTTTCATACGGTCATGGAACGAATGGGCAGAGGGCAACTATATGGAGCCAGATTTAAAATTTGGGAAACAATATTTGGTCGCTTTGAAAGAAGCGATTGAAGAGGACAAAGTGTAAAATTTTACCCTCCTCAGTATAAAGTCATTCAAACATTCATTTTCTCTTTTAAGCGACGTAAACCATTCTTCACAATCCGTTGAATCGTATAGGTTTGACCCATATTGTTCAGATTGGCGATGTAAAAATAGTTTTCGATATTCGTAAAATCACCATTTTCAGGTTTTTCAAAACGGGCATTGACATTCAATGTCCCACCACCCCAATCAAATTTCAAGCAATATCCTAATGCCGCTGTTGACACGGCAATGTCGCAATCCTCTTTATTTTCACTTGACTCTGTCATTCCATTTATCGTTAAATGAACTGCTTGATTGATATCCGTCAAATAGATTTTTGCAGGGTTTTTCAATTTCCATTGAGTGATACTCCCATTTTTCTTTCTTAACTGCTCCACATATTTAGCTGCTGATGCCTTTAAAGTCCCTAAATCCATGTTTTTACTGGTTAGTAGTTCAGGATTTTGCTCTATTTTTTGATAATCGGCATCATAACGCTTAATCGCTTTTTCAGAATCGTAAGGCTGTCCAATCGTCCATTCATCATTTGGATACATGACAATAGATGTTACATTTTGGCTTGAAAGCCATGAATGAATATCGCCTATTTTGTTCGCACAGTCATTGACGAAATAGTTTTCAGCATGACAAAACCAAACGAAACTGGCAAAAGGCACAACATAACGTGGTTGAAAAATGCGGATTTGGTCTTCAATAGCCTTTATTTTTTCATCCGCACATGTCTGACGGTAAGGAACATCTGATGGATTGCCAACCCAATTTGCGTAGGAAAATTGCGTAAAAAGTACATCAATACCGCCTATTTGCTTGTTTAAAGCCATTAATTGAGCGTCAGTTCGATACGCCACAACATCATTTAGGTTCAAAAGCCCAAGACCTTCTGCTCGAATAGCTAACCAAGAATCGCCGTCTTTGTCATTTTGATTCATGATTTTAAAATCATCCCCCACTTCAAACCATTGGGAAGGCGGTAACTCAATGACTTCTTTAAAACCTGCATCACGACAAAATTTAACAATCTTTTTATCATTTGTCGTCTGATAAAGCACCGTAATTTGACTGCGATACTGAGGGGGTATCTTTTTTATATTCGGTGGACTAAAATGGTCGGGATGCTCATGCGAGAACCAAATATGCGTTACATCCTTAAAATCCTCGTAAGAAAAGAGCGTTGGAGACAGCAATTTCCAGCCATTATCAAAGGCAGTGCCTTCAATCCATGGGTCACAAACCAATTTTATTTGACCACTTTCAAGTAAGAAACCTGCGTGGTTAATCCATTGTATTTTCATGTTTTAGTACTCGTTTATTTTCAAAATTACGCACAAATGTAATTAATTGAATTAAAAAAAAGTTTGATAAACCGAAGTTCACCAAACTTTATACGTTCTTCTTTTCAAAGATTATTTTTATGGACAAGTGATTTGAGTTCTCACTAAATTTCCAGAATTATCAACCGTAACGCGCCAACAATTGCCATTAGGTGATTTTAAAATGATACCTCTTGTTGGGTCGGTTAAATAAACATCTCCATTGGCTACTTCAATTTTTGCTCTTGGACTTTGTGTACCTAAACCCAAACCCGTTTGGTTAAGTGTCATCTGTGTTAAAGGTGCATTTGAACTATTTACCCCAACCGCAAACCTAATTTTTGAATTAGAACCATTAGGAGAACTGAATAATGTTAAACCATTACTACCATTCGTGGCTAAATAGCCCAAATCATTAAAATCTGGATATGAAGACTGATAGATACTATAAGTTGAAGATAAATGCTCTAACCAAGTGTTTGTACCCGAATTTCCTGCCGAAATACCAAGTCCACCAAAAGATTCATTATTGGTTGAACGATTGTGCAATTGTAGTTGAAGACGGTCAACATAAGTATTATAATCGGACTCTGTTTCAACCCGTAAGCGGTGCGAAGGATTTTTTGTACCTATACCAACATTCCCATTATTTGTGATACGCATACGCTCATTATTGTTCGCAAAATCAAATGTAGAGGGGTTAAATCCAGTATAAAAACGAATAACGCCTTGTTTATCATTTGCTGCAGAACTCGCTGACGCTCGAATAATCAAACCTTTGCCTGAACTCCAAAGTTGTCCATAATCTGAAAATTCTGTTGTGCCTACCGTATAAGACGGTGCATGATGAGACAACATAGTGGACCCTGAACCCGAACCCGCCAACATTTCAAGCGAAGAAACAGAAGCAAAACTTGTTGACTTATTATTGAATTTCGCAAATATTCTATCTTCAACAGCACCTGTGCCATCTCCAATACCTTCAACCGTTAAACGGGCTTCTGGATTCGTCGTGCCTAAACCCATAAAACCACTTGGTTTTAAAACCATTTTTTGAGACCCCTCAGTATAAAATCGCAAATCCTGTGTATTATTCGTTCCTAAATAGTTTGAAGATGTCGCTGTATTCCCACTCAAGCCCCAACCAGCAGCAGCACTTCCACCATTGGCAGCATACAAAGCATAAGGCACAGATAGAAATTGCGAGGTACTCATCACTGAAAAATTGTTGCCGCCATTGATATCAAATTCTACTTTGAAGAATTTATTGCCAGTTGACCATGTGACAGCGTTCATCGCACCCGAAACAGTTGAGCCTTGACCGATACCAAAAGTCACTAAACCAAATTGATTGGTCGTTTTGCTTTGTGTCTCGACATACTGAGGGGTGCCACTTAGTCCGCCATCCAATATCGAAAGGCGGAAATTGACGGCTTTGTTTTTAACGATTTCACCCGCTGCATCACGCACAACAGCTTGGTAATTAATAACTTGTGGTGCTTGTGCTTTAAGCGCGACGAAAGATACTATTGTCAAAAAAACAATAGAAAAGGGACGAAAAAATGTTTGAAATGTCATGTTAACATTATTTAGTTGATGAGAAAAGTTTGATTTATTGTTTCACTATTTTTTGAACGATTTGCGTATCAGCCGTTTTGAAAACAAAAAAGTAAGTGCCATTTGGCAAGTCTTTTAGAATATAGGGTTGCTGATAGGCATTGTCTGATTTAGGAATGGTCAAATATCGGATAGGCATACCGAGTAGATTCGTAATGGTCAATTGGGTATCAAGAGTGAATTGAGATTCAATCGTCACTTCATCATGGATAACGGAGGGAAAGACCCGCGCCCAATTTTTTTTGCCGTTGGTATTATCAAATAAGACAGCGATTGTTTTTGAAATTTGTTCCTGTCCACCAAAATCCACTTGACGCAAACGGTAATAATTAACGCCTTCCTTGGGGTTTTTATCCCAAAAATCGTAGTCATGCCGAACTGCACTCTGTCCTAACGCTTTGACTTCGCCGATTTTTGAGAACATTTTGGCATCTTCGCTGCGTTCAACATCAAAACGAAGGCTGTTGCGCTCTGTGAATGTAAACCAATCGAGTTGGACGAATGCGTCTTGTTTTTGAGCCTTAAAATCGCCTAATTCAACAGGAATAATTGGATTTAAAAAGGGTTGTTGGAATCCTTGTGTCAAAAAATTAACACCATTATTGCCCAATACGATGATGGATTCACCAAGCGTATAGCTCAATGACCCCTCAGTATTTTGCACAAAATCGCCCGATGAAGCCACGACTTCACGTTCCAAACTTTGAGCAGATATTGTTTTTGAAAAAGTAAAAACAGAGAATAGGATTAATAGTTTTTTCATTTGAAATTCGAGTTTTAAGAGTATAAAATAATACTAAAGTTTAATAAACTTATGATATTGAGCCTTTTGAGTATCACAATTAACCCTAATAAAATACATACCACCGCTTAAAAACGAGACATCAATTTCATTGTTAACCTTTGTAAAAAAGCCATAACTTCTACCTATTACATCGAATATCTCAAATGATTTTTCAGTAACAGTTGATTTTATACTCATTATGTCTTTCATCGGATTTGGATAGAAAAAGAAAGAGCAATCACTTCCATTAGTTGTCGTCAAAACAACATTTGGCTGTTGGAAGCCTTGTGTAAGCGCATTTGAACCGTTAGAGCCTAAAATCATGACAGGTTCTCCAATGGTATAGCTTAATGAGCCATTGATATTTTCTACATAATTGCCGACAGAAGAAATGACTTGACGTTCAATAGATTGGCTATAAACGATGATGGGAAAAAGCAAAATCAATAGGGTTTTAAGGTATAAATTCATATTTGATTTATTTTGAAGCTGTAGGAAAACAGCGTAATAGTTGCAAAGCTAAATCATTGATTGAAATTTGTAGAAGCCTTGCATAAATTTAACTTTTTTATTGTTGATATTCCTTTTTCAAATGCCCAATCATCTCTTCTACAATTTTAGGCAAATCATACTGAGGGGTCCAATTCCAATCTTTTTGAGCGATGGAATCGTCCACACTTTCAGGAAAAGTGTCTGCAATGCTTTGCCTGAAATCAGGTTGACAATCCATTTTAAAATCGGGTATGTGCTTTTTAATTTCTTCATAAACATCTACGGGCGAACAACTTATACCTGAAACATTGTAACTGCTGCGAATCGTAACTTTTGAAGCGGGTGCTTCCATGAGTTCCATAATGGCACGAATGGCATCGTCCATATAAATCATCGGTAAGCGGGTTTGAGCATTCAAATAACAATCAAAAGGCTCATTTTTAAGGGCTTTGTGAAAAATATCAATGGCATAATCCGTCGTGTTGCCGCTTGTCGTGGATTGATGTCCAATGATGCCCGCAAAACGAATACCACGTACATCAACGCCATATCTTTTATTGTAATAGCTGCACCAGTTTTCACCTGCCACTTTTGACATGCCATAGACGGTTTCGGGTGTCCGAATCGTATCCTGTGGCGTATTGATACGTGGGGTATTTGAGCCAAAAACCGCTATTGTTGAAGGGAAAAAGACCTTTTTTACTTTGTGGTGTCGGGCTGCTTCTAAGACATTGAACAAGCCGTCCATGTTGACATTCCAAGTTTCCAAAGGGTTCAACTCACTTTTGCCAGACATAATAGCTGCTAAATGATAGATATGCGTAATTCTATAACGTTCAACGATATAGGCGATTTTTGCGCCGTCCGTTGCATCGAGAATTTCAAAAGGCAAATAATTGTTGCCATCTATGGGCAAATGTAAATCTGATGCTATAACATTGTCGTGTCCATGTTTTTGACGCAAAGTTTTGGTCAAAACAGAACCAATTTGCCCATTAGAACCGATGATGAGGATTTTATCTTTTTGCATAGTTAAGTGTTTTTAAAATTGTGGTATGTCTGTCAAAAATTGCCAGCCTGTTTTGTCTCCATTTATTTTACAACAATACGTGGACAAGCCATTTGTCACCAACAAATAAGGTACTTGAAGCGGCAAATTGTAACGGGCGATTTGGTCAAACGTTGTTTGGTCAATGCGGACATTCGCCGCTTTACATTCTACCAAAAAATAGGGTTGAATATTTTTATCATAGATCAAAATATCGCAACGTTTCATTAACTCATTGACTGTCAAACCTTTTTCAACCTTCATTTTACTGAGGGGGGCATTTTTTTCAGAAATTAAGTAATGAATGGCCAATTGACGCACCAATTCTTCGGGCTGCAAAATGACATATTTTTTCCGCACAATGTCATAGACTTCGATTTTACCCGCCTTGTTTTTTTGCATTTTTAGGCTGCTTTTGTAGCGTAAAAAGTCAATTTCAATATGCATTGTTTTGTTTTTGTTTCGTAAGTATAGTAAACAGAAATTTG
>JANLQI010000086.1:0-9548 GCA_031367705.1 Saprospiraceae bacterium
AGCGCAGCGAAAGCATCTCTAAACTAAAAAGATGCTTTCGCTGCGCTCAGCAGGGCAAAAAATACCTCTTTTAAAGCATTGGCGTCATCTTCTTCAATTTTTCTATCAAAAACAAGACATCTTCTTCTGTATTCAAATGCGAAAATGAAAAACGAATGCACTTCCTTGAAGGGTCAATTTCCAAAGCATCTAAGACATGAGAACCGCCCTCTGCACCCGAACTACACGCCGAACCGCCCGAAGCCGATATGCCTGCAATATCCAAATTGAACAACATCAAGTCCGATTTAGGCGAAGGTGGAAAAGAGACGTTGAGTATTTTTAAATTGCCCCCTTCAGTATCGCCAATAAAATCTATGTCTTGAAACTGCTCTAAAAGTTTGATTTTCAATAAATTACGCAAGTCCAATATTTTTTGCTTTCTAACATCCAATTCTTGATACGCCAATTCTAAGGCAGTTGCCAAACCAATAATCCCTGCCGTATTTTCAGTGCCACCGCGCATATTGCGCTCTTGCGAACCACCATCAATAAACGGCTTCAACATAGATTCACCATTGATATACACAAACCCAACACCTTTGGGGCCATGAAACTTATGGGCAGAACCATTCAAAAAATGAATTTTTGTTTTTGATACATTAATCGGGTAAAAACCCATCGTTTGCACCGTATCGCTGTGGAACAAAGCATTGTGTTCCGCACAAATATTGGACACCGCATCGAGGTCAATCATCGTCCCAATTTCGTTATTGGCATGCATCAAACTGACCAAGGTTTTGAGGTTTGACCCCCTCAGTATTTTATCCAAATTTTCAAGAGAAACATGACCTTTTTCATCAATTTCGACCATTTCAACGACGACATCCGTTGTTTTTTTCAAACTATTCAAAGTATGCAAAACGGCATGATGTTCAATAGGAGAGGAGATGATGCGTTGAACACCCAAATCACGCACCGCATTTTTCAGCACCATATTATTGGCTTCTGTGCCTCCTGATGTGAAAAACACTTCACCAATACTTGCCCCAATCAGTTTAGCAACTTTTTTACGGGCTTCTTCAATCGCAGCACGTGCATTGCGTCCATCTGCATGAATACTGGATGGATTGCCATAAAGGGTTGTTAAAGCCTCTGTCATAGCCGTGATTACTGAGGGGTTGAGTGGGGTAGTGGCTGCATTGTCGAGATAAACGCGCATATTTTTATGATTGATTGTCAAGTTATAGTAAACAGGAATTAAAATGGTTTTTGTTTTTTTTGAAAAAAAAACAAAAACCATTTTAATTCCTGTTTACTATACCTTCTACGTTGAACTAAAAGCCTTTTGGCGGGTGCAAAATTAGCCTTTTTGATTTGGTCTAAAACTATTTCTTTACAAACCCACTCGTCGCCAAAGCCTTACCTCGTTTGCTTTCAATTTTATAAGTATATGAACCCGAAGGCAAATTGTAATTTTGTAGGTCAACCACTTCTTCATGTTGTCCTTTTTTGAAACGTTTCTTTTCAAATACAGTCGCGACATTTTTATCCATCGCATCATACACACGCAACGATAGCTTTCCTGAACAACGTTTGTCAAAACGTACAAGCAATTGATTGTCAACAGGATTTAGATAAGAACTT
This sequence comes from Saprospiraceae bacterium, assembly GCA_031367705.1. Classification (GTDB taxonomy): domain Bacteria; phylum Bacteroidota; class Bacteroidia; order Chitinophagales; family Saprospiraceae; genus JAAFJT01. The sequence goes on from JANLQI010000086.1 coordinate 1,627, forward strand.
ATTTGTTTAATGTCTTTCGACAAGGATGTGCCTTCGACAAAAGAACCTTTTACAGCGTCTTCTAAATGCAAAGCATCGATATTCACCAAAGCCGTATAAATGGATTTTTGACCATAGTTATTCATGGCTGTCCAAATCGGACGCACAACGTTATTGGCGGCGGTGATGTGTGTATAATCACCAAAAAAAGATGTTTTTATGGGCAAAAAAGGCTTCTCACTCACTTTGAAATTCTTAAATGTCTCGCCACCATCACGACTTAAAGCCATATACACATCTGTGGAATCGTTGTTGTGACTGCGGCGGTCATAAAAAACAAACCACAACCAACCGTTTGAAGGGTCAATCGTCATAGACGTTAAAAACTGTTGATGATTTGAGTTGTCGTCGTTCACACGTTTGGGTGGTGCCCATGTGTTGCCGCCATCGGTAGATTTGGCGAGCCAGACATCGGTGTTCTCTGCGCCGTTGCGTTGGTCAGTCCAATTGACATAAAGATTGCCGCGATAGGCACTTTGAGTTGTATCACATGACGTAAAAGGCAAACCATTGCATCTGAAAATGCCTGGAATATCGTAGCTCCAACCACCGACAATGTCTGCAATTTTCGTTTCACGCGGCAACCAAGTCGCGCCACCATCGAGCGAACGATTGAAAACCAAGCCCAATGGACTTGCCCACGCCACATACACTTCGCCATTTGGCCCCACAGAAGGCACTGCTCCTTCTACGGTTTTATCGTCGTCGAGACAGTCACCGCCTTGTGCATTGATGCGTTTTGCCGTTGACCACGTTTTGCCGCCGTCTATGGATTTTGAGAACAAAATATGGCTGCTGTCTTGTGGCGCTTGGCTTTCGTATTTGTCAAATTGCGTCCATGTGCAGTACATCGCATTTGTTTTGTAATCCACAGAAATCCAATGTTTGTCTTGGTTTTTCTCGCCATCCTTACCTGTAAATGAGCCATTGTTCCATGTTTTACCGCCGTCTGTTGATTTTTGGCAAACGATGCGGTCAATCCAAGAACCAAACGATGGATTGGACAAATGAAAATGATAAAAGGCCCCCTCAGTATCACAGATGATAACAGGGTCGCCATAGACACCAAAGGTGGACGTTTGCTTCTTTTTTGTCCAAGAACGCCCCGCATCGGTTGAGAAATAGATATTGTCAATGTTTGAACCCGCGACGATGCGGTTTGGATTTCTGGGGTCGAGCGCAATACTCGGTTCGTCGGCACTGCTGTTGTTGTCAATGAGGACGTTTGTGTGTTGAGCCGTAAGGGCGTATATATGGAGGAAAAAGACGAAGCAAAGGGTAATCTGTTTTTTCATAATTTAAATTTTTAGGAAATGACTTGTTTCAGAATGAGTGGTTGCAGAACAAATTGAAGCCGCAAAAGTAGGAAAGAATATTTTAATGGTGGAGGGTGAATATTTAATGGTGAATGGAGTATAAAACGCCTCGCTTTGGACAACCGAAACGAGGCGTTTTTATTCACCATTCATTGAAAAAAAGAAACCAATGGTTTAGAAGGTTTTAAAATTTTAAAAAGGTTATAATGTATTGATTATCAGTGATTTGAATTCAAGAAACTTATAAAAATTTCTTAAGCCTGACTATTAAATTTATGGTGTGTTTTTACAGGAATATAAAACATCCACTTTATTTTAAAAAACGAGAAAACTATTTCTTAAAATAAATACAACAAATAGAACAATGGTCTAATTTAGCCCGACCAAATACCTTTGGTTTTTTTAAAACTATATTTTTTACCTAATTAAAAACCTATATAATGAAAAATGTTATTTTACTTATTCTTTGTTTCTTCTTTATTGGGTTAACTGTTCGCCTTTCTGCTCAAAATTTAATGAGCCAAGCGGCTCAAATCGAAAAAGAGAGGAGTCCGATTCTTTTACCTTCTTATGTTCAGTTTGATGTCGCTAAAGCCCCCGCTTTTTCTGAAAAACCCGATTTTATCAACCTTTTTGTTGGCGCATCTGCTTCGGCAACAGCGCAATTAATGCGAAAAGAAAACGATGATTTAGGCTTTACACATTATCGGTATCAACAAACACTGCACAATGTGCCCATTGAAGGTGCCGAGTATTTGTACCATGTCAAAAACGGTAAAGTATTAACTGCCAATGGTTTTTGGCTTACAGAAGACGCTTTGAAAACCATTGAACGCAAAACACGCGATCAAGTGACGGAAAACGCGGCTTTTAAAGCAGCTTTGTTATACATCAATGCCGACCAATACAAATGGGATTTGCCCGAAGAGGAAGCCTTATTGAAAAAGGAAACAGGTGATAAAATGGCAACCTTCCTGCCTAAAGGCGAAAAAGTCTTTGTCAAATACACCGAGGAGTGGCAGACATCAGGCATACGTCTCGCATGGAAGTTCGATATTTATGCACACGAACCGATGAGTCGGCGTTTTATTTTTATCGATGCCGAGAATGGGCGTGTCTTGACTGAAATCGAACAAATTCACAATACAGATGTGTCTGGAACGGCTGCTACCGCTTATAGTGGCACAAAAACAATCGTCTCTGACAACTATGGCACTGGTTTGTACCGCCTACGGGAAAGTGCAAACGGACTTGGACGTGGCAAAGGCATCAATACCTACAATTTGAAGAATAAGACAAATTATGGTGGTGCTGTGGATTTTACGAATTCAAGTGCTACATGGACGACAACAGGTGCTAACCAATTTGCACTCGACGCTCATTTTGGCGCAGAGGCAACCTACGATTACTATAAATTAATACACAATCGCAACAGTATTGACAATGCCGGCTTTGCCATCAACAGCTATGTGCATTACAGTCGGAACTATGTCAATGCCTTTTGGGACGGTTCGCGTATGACTTATGGTGACGGCAGTGGCTCGGTCACGCCTTTAACGGCTTTAGATGTTTGTGGACATGAAATCACACATGGTTTAACGTCTAAAACAGCCAATCTTACATACTCTAACGAGTCAGGTGCCTTGAACGAAAGTTTTAGCGATATTTTCGGAACGGCTGTCGAGTTTTTTGCTAAACCAACGAATGGGCAAGGTAACTGGACAATTGGCGAAGACATGAACTATATTATTCGGAATATGGCAAATCCTAATCAATTTTCTGACCCAGACACTTATAAAGGTACTTATTGGTATGCTGGAACAAGTGACAATGGCGGTGTCCACACCAATAGCGGTGTACAAAATTACTGGTTCTATCTCCTTACTCAAGGCGGTTCGGGTACGAATGACAAGGGAACAGCTTTTTCTGTTACGGGATTAGGCATAGACAAAGCCGCAAAAATTACTTTCCGTAGTTTGACCGTTTACTTGACCAGTGCGGCTCAATATGCCAATGCGCGGACACAAGCTATTCAAGCCGCTACGGATTTATATGGCGCGACCTCTACCGAAGTCATACAAACGACCAATGCTTGGTGTGCAGTAGGAGTCGGCGCATGCGTTCCTGCGGGTGCTCCTGCTCAAGGTGCTGTAACGGCAAACAACAATTCGAATTCGTATAACACAGGACTGACAGATACTTCATTGAAGGCAATTCTATCGCCGAACCCTGCGCGCGGGGTTGTCAACTTGACAATGGCTTCTCTTTCAGACGGTGAGGCGCGCATTCTGATTACCAATACATTGGGTCAAGCGATGTGGTCAAAAAACAGTTATATGAACAAAGGCGAAACGAAGCAAACAATTGATGTCTCGCAATGGGCAAAAGGCTTTTACACTGTGCGCATTCAGCAAGGCACAAACATAAAAACAGAAAAATTGGTGATTGATTGAATGTTTTTATGGGTAAATACTTTAATGGTGAATGATGAATAAAAACGCCACGCTTCGGCTTTCCAAAGCGTGGCGTTTTTATGCACCATTCACAGTTTCTTAATGCGCTGATAATCAATCAATTATTTAGGAATATCGTTGCATCTTTAATTTTTCGATACGCACAGAAACGATTTCGATACGCACAGAAACGATTTCGATACGCACAGAAACGATTTCGGAACGCACAGAAACGATTTCGGAACGCGCAGAAACGATTTCGGAACGCACAGAAACGATTTCGGAACGCACAGAAACGATTTCGGAACGCACAGAAACGATTTCGGAACGCACAGAAACGATTTCGGAACGCACAGAAACGATTTCGAGACGCATAGTTACGCATCAAAAAAGCAAAATGGGGCATATCGATTGTCTCTTTTGACCCACCAAACATTCTTTTAGGAAGTTGTAAAATCTTTCTAAAAGGAAGAAACGGAATGATGCCCTAACGATAAAGACAAAAAGAAAACAGGGGTGTAAGTGGGCTTGGTGTGCGGGATATAGTTGTGCAAGGTTTTTTACTGATTCAATCAATTCCTTTGTCCAAATGCACTCTTTTGTTCAAAAAAATCCTTTTGCGGAGAAGGCGGAAAGAGTATTGAAGAAACATTAGATGATAGAATCTTTTATTTGATTTCTTTTTTTTGTATGGGGAAAAATTGGTTGTTTTGCAATTCACAATTTAAAGTTTTAAACCAATCTTTCCTTTATGAACGAAGACCACAAAAGAGTTTTAGAGCAACAACTCTGGAATATTGCCAATACACTGAGGGGTAAGATGAATGCCGATGAATTTAGAGACTACATCCTCGGGTTTATTTTCTACAAATATTTGAGCGAAAAGATGGACATTTTCGCCAATGAAATATTACAGCCTGATAATATCAAATTCCGAGACATCAATCCGCAACTTAAAGACAGCAAAGATTATCTCGATGCTGTTCACGAAGAAGCTTTAGATAGATTAGGTTATTTCTTAAAACCCGAAGAACTGTTTTCGGAAGTAGCGAAACGCGGCAATGGCAGCAATACTGAAATAGATGCCTTTGATGCTTCAAAAACCAATTTCATTCTCGAAGATTTACAGAAAATTCTCATCAATATTCAGTTGAGTACGATGGGAACGGACAGCGAAGAGGATTTTGACAACCTTTTCGAGGATATGGATTTGAACTCTACCAAACTCGGCAAAACACCCGATGCAAGGAATGAAATCATTGCCAAAGTCTTGGCACATTTGGACAAAATTGATTTTGAATTACACAATTCAAACGCCGATGTTTTGGGTGATGCCTACGAATATTTGATTGGACAATTTGCAAGTGGTGCAGGTAAAAAGGCAGGAGAGTTTTATACACCCAAAGAAGTGTCCATGGTTCTCGCTAAAATCGTGACGACAGGCAAACACAAACTCAAATCCGTTTATGACCCGACTTGTGGGTCTGGTTCTTTGCTCTTGCGCGTGGCTAAAGAAGTGGAAGATGTCAACAATTATTATGGACAAGAAATGAACCGCACCACTTACAACTTGGCGCGGATGAATATGATTCTACACGGTGTTCATTACCGCAAATTTGACATTAAGCAAGAAGATACTTTAGAACATCCGCAACACGATGGACAAACATTTGAAGCCATTGTCGCCAATCCGCCTTTTTCGGCGCAATGGTCTGCCAATCCTTTGTTTATGAGTGACGATAGGTTCAGTCAATACGGCAGACTCGCCCCAAGTAGTAAAGCAGATTTTGCTTTTGTGCAACACATGATTCATCATTTGGCGGATAATGGTACAATGGCTTTGGTTTTGCCGCACGGTGCTTTGTTTCGCGGCGGTGCAGAACAACATATCAGACGGTATTTGATAGAAAACCGCAATTATCTCGATGCAGTCATTGGTTTGCCTGCCAATATCTTTTACGGTACGAGCATTCCGACGTGTATCATGGTGTTTAAAAAATGTCGAGAAAACCCAGACGATATTCTCTTTATTGATGCCAGCAATGACTTTGAAAAAGTCAAAACACAAAATATACTGAGGGGGGTGGACATTGACAAAATCGTCAACACCTATCGTAACCGAACAGAAACAGACAAATACAGTAAATGTGTCAAAATTGCCGCCGTAGATACGCACGGCCGTGCGTATCTACAATCCGTTCACGCCAACGATTATAATTTGAACATTCCGCGCTATGTGGACACGTTTGAAGCCGAAGAAAGCATTGACATCAACGCCATCGCTGCGGCTTTGAAAAAATTGGAAACCGAAATGATAGAAACCGATAAAACAATCGCCGCTTTTTGTAAAGAATTAAACATTTCAACACCTTTTTAAATGATGGAAAAACAAAAGAACAGCCCTGCACTGCGTTTCTCTGAATTTACTGAGGGGTGGGTGGTGAAGAAGTTGGGAGATGTAACAAGTTGGGCTTCTGGCGGAACACCTCCAAAAGATAACTTAACTTATTGGAACGGAGATATTCCTTGGATTAGTGCGTCAAGTATGCGTGGTATAGAATATTCAGATTCGGAACTTAAAATAACAAATGAAGGATTAAAAAAAGGTTCAAAACTTGCAAAAAAAGGCTGTTTACTAATTCTTGTTCGAGGAAGTATGCTTTTTAATAAAATACCAATTGGAATTGCTACAAAAGATGTTTCTTTCAATCAAGATGTAAAATCTATTGAGGTTAATGATTCATCCACTTCAAAATATATTTTGTATTGGTTTATATCTTCCGAAACCAAATTATTGAATATGGTAACAGGAACAGGAATAGGTGCCGGAAAATTAGATTTAGCAGATTTAAAAGCATTAGAAATAAGCCTGCCATCATTACCCGAGCAACAAAAAATCGCCACCTTCTTCACCGCCATAGACAAAAAGCTGAACGGACTGAAAGAACAGAAAAGCCTTTTAGAAACGTACAAAAAAGGGGTGATGCAGCAATTGTTTACGGTAGATACGGACGGCCGTCCATATCTACGGTTTAAAAATACTGAGGGGGGGGATTTTGCCGATTGGGAAGAGAAGAGGTTGGGGGAATGTTTAGATTATCTTCAACCAACTAATTATTTGGTATCCAGTACTGAATATAATGATTCATACAAAACACCAGTATTAACAGCAGGTAAAACATTTATTTTAGGTTATACAAATGAAGGCAGTGGAATTTTTAAAGAAAATTTACCAGTAATTATATTTGATGATTTTACAACAACAACCCAATTCGTAGATTTTCCATTTAAAGCAAAATCATCCGCAATGAAAATTTTAATTGCCAAAGAGAATGTGAATATTAAATTTATGTTTGAGTCAATGAAAATTATGAAATATGAAATTGGAGGACATGAAAGACATTGGATTTCTAAATTTGCTCAAATGGTGATTATGATTCCTTGTCTCGAAGAACAAACGCGCATCGCCACGTATCTAACCGCCCTCGATGCAAAGATACAAACGGTGAGCGCGCAAATAGCCCAAACAGAAACGTGGAAAAAGGGATTGTTGCAAAAGATGTTTGTGTGATATACGCCCAGGTGTTGATACACACGGCCGTGTGTATCTACGTGGTAATAACCCCATTGAAAACCAAAAACATTGAAAATCGGTTTATTGTAGATACGCACGGCCGTGGGTATCTACGCAATCATCGGTTAATACACACGGCCGTGTGTATCAACGTGTTTATCAACAATAAATATTAAATGAAAATGACAAAATTTAAAAACAAATACCGTATTGAATCGCACCGACGACCCAATTGGGATTATTCATCAAATGCTCTATATTTTTTAACGATTGTTACACAACATAGGGTATGCAATTTAGGTAAAATCGAAAATGGCGAAATGATATTGTCCGCTTTTGGCAATATCGTTGAAACCGAATGGCATAAATCATTTGACATTAGAAAGGAATTGTTTTTAGATGAATGGATTATCATGCCGAACCATTTGCACGCCATTGTTGAAATTGATAATCCTGTTGATACGGATGGCCATCCGTATCAACAGGATTATCAATTTCAACAATGGCGTGCAAATGGTTCGGCATGATAATCCATTCATC
>JANLQI010000103.1:0-19487 GCA_031367705.1 Saprospiraceae bacterium
CGAATCAAATTTCTGTTTACTATACCTTACTTCCGACTTTGTTGAAAATTATCAAAATCAAAAGGTTTAGAAAATGACAGAAACATATTTGATTGAAATCAATTCAGAACATAAACAAACGCTTATGGAAATTTTCAAAGCGTTTAAAGTGCGTATTACACCATCAGAAGCACAAAATGACCCTCAAAGTCTCACAGATTTCTTTAAAAAACATAAACTTTCTAAAAAAGACAAACAATTTTTTAGAGAGTTAAATGCTTCCATTGAAGAAACTTACGCCATGGAAAGAGGTGAAATAGAACCATCACAAACATATGAGGAACTTTTAGCCGAACTAAAACAAATCGCTGAAAATGAAAATAGAACCTACCAAACTATTTGAACAACAGGTCAAACGATTGACTAAAAAATACCCATCATTGGCTCAAGAAGTACCAGCAGCGTTAATACCATTAGTAAATAACCAACTGGAGTCTTTAGCCGCTATGCCCAAAGGGTTTTATAAAATACGTGTACCCATTGCGTCAAAAGGTGTCGGTAAAAGAGGTGGTGCAAGAATCATTGCTCATGTGAGAATCATAGAAGACAAAGCCTTTTTAGTTTCGATATACGATAAAGCCGATTACGATAATGTTTCAGAAGATGTGCTCAAAGAATTTTTGAGAGAGAATAAGCCCCCTCAGTAAAAAATGTCCATCTGCACAATTTGAAACTTTGATATTTCAAAAAAAATCCTACATTTGCACCCTCAAAACTAAAACGTTTGAAATTCAAGGAGAATTGTCCGAGTGGTTTAAGGAGCACGCCTGGAAAGTGTGTATACGCCAAAAGTGTATCGAGAGTTCGAATCTCTCATTCTCCGCTTAAATTCAAAGCCTTTTGCACAACGCAAAGGGCTTTTTGTTTTTATGGCAATCTTTTTTAAAGGTAATTTTGTATCTTGCAAACCGATTTTGTAGCTCAAAATCCTCCGTAAATGAGTGATATAAAATTTACCCTATTGACTGATAAAACATTGTAAATCAATGTGTAAACAATTCATCGTTTATCATTTATAATTCATCATTTTCTTATAAATGTTCAAAAATCTCTACCTAACCCGCCGCTTCTTTACTGCCTTTGGTGCAGTCATTTTTTTATTCGTTTTGAGTTACTCATTCGGGTGGCTGATGCCATTTGCTCAAACGGCTTTTGTCGTCGTTTGTGGGGTTGTTTTAGCGGATTATGGCTTACTTTTCAACAAAAATACGCAATTAAGTGCCACTCGACGGACACCTAAATTGCTGTCTTTGGGCGATGCGAACCGTATTACACTCGATATTTCGAATCGTTCAAATCAACGTTTACAGGTTAGTTTGATTGATGAAATTCCATTTCAATTTCAAAAACGGGATTTTGAAATGCACCTTACTTTAGCAGCAAATGAAGCCCGTAGAACCGATTATGAACTCACGCCGACTGAACGTGGCGAGTATCATTTTGGCAAAATAAACCTTTTTGCAGCCTCGCGTTTGGGTTTGATTCAACATCGTTTTCAATCGGATGTTGAAAAAATGGTGCCTGTGTACCCCTCAGTAATTCAGATGAAAAACTTTGAATTGATGGCTTTACGGCAGATTGCACACCAATCAGGCATCAAAAAAATACGTCGTTTAGGTCATTCTTATGAGTTTGAACAAATCAAAAACTATGTCGCTGGCGATGATTTTAGGGCTATCAATTGGAAAGCATCTGGCAGACGTAATGTCTTGATGGTCAATCAATACGAAGACGAAAAGGCGCAGCAAGTTTATTGCATTATTGACAAAAGTCGTTTTATGCGAATGCCTTTTGGAGGCTTGACTTTGATGGATCACAGCATAAACGCCGCTTTGGTGATGTCGAATATCATTTTGCAAAAAAAGGATAAGGCGGGTCTATTGACATTCAGCGATAAACTCGGCTCGACGTTGGCAGCCGATAATTCACCCAATCAGTTGGGACGCATTTTGAATGAACTGTATCGTGAAAAAGAAGGCAAAGGCGAGGCGAGTTACGAATTGCTCTATTATGCCGTGCGCCGCTTGGTACGTGGACGCAGTTTGTTGCTGCTTTTCACCAATTTTGAAAGTCAATTTGCTCTTGAAAGGGTTTTGCCAACTTTGAGAAAAGTGAATAATATGCACGTTTTAGTCGTCGTGTTTTTTATCAATACTGAAATTGAGGAATTTGCAAAACAAACGGTCCAAACAACCGAAGACATTTATCACCAGACCATTGCTCAAAAATTCAGAGATGAAAAAACACAAATGATGCAGAAATTGCGTCAATATGGCATTCAAACAATATTAACACGTCCAGAAGATTTGAATATCAATACCATTAACAAATATTTGGAATTGAAGTCACGCGGTTTAATCTAAGCCCAAAAGCCCCACGACAAAGGCTTCCATTTGGATTGTATCAAGGAAAAATGCTCTTTTTCTTTCTGTTCATTTCTGAAAAACACAACGCCACACCAGAATAGGTCAATCGTCAAACGTACTGAGGGGTGCTGTTTGATTTCTGCCCAAGCCGCTTCCATGTCTGTTGACCAATGAATATCGTCAAAAATCAAAACTGTTCCTTCGTGGGCATGGGCAAGGCATTTGTGAAAATAATCGAGTGTCGGTTCGCGGCGATGGTTGCCGTCGAGGAAAGCAAAATCGAGTTTAACTAATTGATTAAGAGCCGTTTGTAAAGTATCTTCAAATTTTCCAACAATAATTTCAATTTTATTTTTTTCAAAATCCGTTTGAATATTTTTATCATAAACGCCTAAATCCAAAGTATCGGGATTATTATGGCGCAACCCCATTTTCAAAAAAGTATCGTAATACCAATCGAAATTCCGACGTGCCAAAGCCGCAATTTCAGGCGAACCTTCCAATGTCAATACCTTTGCTAAACGAGGCGACCCCTCAGTAAGATACAGCGTTGAGACTCCCAGAGATGTCCCTAACTCAATGATTGTCAATGGTTTGGTTAATTGGGCAATACGAAACAACCACTCGCATTGAAAAGTAGGTGACAAGGCAGATTGACCAATTGACCGCACCGTGCGCTTCTTTTTCAATCCAACAACATGAGAGCCTGCGCCAAAGTCTTCGACTTCAACGGTCTCTTTTGAGTTCAGAATCTCCCCCCTCAGTATTTCGGCATCTCGAAAGACATAAAAAGGGCGGTCATCTTCCAAAACGTCTTCAACGAATTGGAAAACAAAGGGCGAATGTATATTGAATTTCGTCTTAGCACGCCAATAAAATCGGGCAAAACGAAGGGTTATTTTGAGTCTTTTAAGCATAATGAAGCTGTTTCTATTTTTTTTGACCACTGATTAGACTGATGCGACTGATTGGCTCTGATTTTTCTGTTTTGTTTTGTAAAAAAATCAGCGTAAATCAGTCGCATCCGTCTAATCAGTGGTCAAAAAAATCACAATTCTACGAATAACATCTGGGTTTTTAGCAATTCTAAAATGACCATAGCCTTCCGTTACAAGGAGTTGGGCATTGTGCCAATGTTCGACAACACGTTCTGCGGCATCAATGCTCGTCACTTCATCCTTTCGGTCATGGACAAGGAGCAATTTGCCGACTTTTACTGAGGGGTATGCCAAAGCCACATCTGAGGTATCAATTGGTTGTTTTGTCATGCTTTCAATGTGATTGAAAAATGCTTTTTGAACAACGTTTGGCACTGCTACATACCCCAAAAAGCCTTGCAGAATATGACGAGTCCGATGAGGCACCGCTAAGAAAACGAGGCGATCAAAATGGATTTTATTATTCACAAATTGCTGTGCATAAACAAGGCTTGAACAGCCGAATGAATGACCGATGGCAGCATAAATGCCTTGATAATAGTCATAAATGGCTGAAATAGTACGGGCATTTATCAAAAGGCTGTTCTGCTTTCCACCTGAATCGCCGTGTGCTAAGGCATCAAAAGCGACGACTTTGTAACCTTTTTCAAGCAATGGCTCAACATACATACGCAATGCTGTACCGCGCGACTCCCAACCATGAGCCAAAAGGACAACTTTATCACTGTCTGCATTTGCCCACTCATATAATTTAATAGTATGACCGTCAAAAGGCAAATCAATCACTTTGGCAGCGCGGATGATGTCATCTGGTTGCTTGTGTTTAGCCCTCCAACGCGGTGTGGAAAAGATTTTATAGGCTTGTAAAGCCATGAATTTAGGAAAGAGACGACCAACAGTTTGAAAACCCGTTTGCGCTAAGCGGAGTTGCCAAGCCTTGATATTGGGTGTACGTTCAGTGCCTGTGTCAAGGTGCTTTGAATTGAGAAATTCAATTTTGGATGAGGGTGATGTTGTATTCATGGGGCAAAGGTAGATTTTGAAATCTGAAAATTTCAGAATCTATCCAAACAAAGCATCTCTATGACGTTTGATATAATGACGGATATTGACCCAAAATGCTAAAATGAGATAAAAAATGACTGGTGAGCCTATAGTCAAAAAGGAAATATAAATGAAATATAGCCGCACCCGAGACGAGGCAATATTCATTTTTTCACCGAGATAAGAGCAAACGCCAAAGGCAGAACGCTCTAATATGTCTTTCAAGTTATTCATTTCAATTTGATAATATGTTGAAAAGCAAATTTACATTTTTGAAATCAAATAGACAAAAAAAGTTCTCGGGAATTACGAACGACTAAACTTACCATCGTTCAAGCGGTGTGTCATGCGTTGCACGGCATCAATAATATTATCAAGGGCAGTTGGATAGTCCACATATTTAAGTTTATAATTGTCTTCGCCCCAAATAGCGATGGTCACCATGCGTTTTTGGTCGCCATAAGTCACTTTTATACGTAGCGGAATAGGCGTTGGCTTCATCACTTTGCGCTTTTCACACACGATACTGTTACAGTCATACATGCGCTGCATCTCGAAAAACTTATTTTTCATGATGTAATCTGCAAAGGATTCTAACTCTTGACGGGTGATATTTTTCTTAATGACAGTTAAAGGTTTATTGACCGTTTGAAACTCGTGAATCAAACGTCCTTCTGTTGTTATACGTGTAAAGTCCTTGATAACAGGGTCAATACCGCCATAATAGCCCCCACCGATGAGTTCAATGGTGATATTGACTTGCTCTTTGCGCTTTTCTTCTGCCTTTTTCTCATCGTTGCCCCCCCTCAGTATCGCCCACCACGAACGGCGTTTAGTCTGCTTTGCTTCGGCTTCAACGATGACTTCGGGCAATTCATTGATAGGACGGACAAATGGTGCGTCCTTACTGTCAACAGCGACAAAATGATATTGATATGTGCCGCTTGAATTGGGTTGTTGAAATTCAATAACGAGTGCCTTGTTGTTGATGGCAGCAATCTCAAATTTTTGGATGTTTCTGAACGGATAAAACAAGGTACCGCCACCTAAACTCCAATTGCCTTTTGAAAATTTACCATGTAAAAATTGCTCAAAAGTAAAGTCGTATTTAAAAAAAAGAAAATACTGGTAGTCTTTATCTGCTTGATGCACCGTCGTGTTTGACTCTAAATGCAGCGTATAGGCGTATCGCCACTTCGTACCGATGAGTTGACGTTCTTGTACTGAGGGGTAGCCAAAACGCTGTGCAGACAGGTTAGCGGACAACAAAATAAAAAATAATGCGGCTATGATTTGCGGGTACTTCATTGTTTTAAAGCATTTTTTATCCAAAAGATAAAGTATGAAAGTAAACTTTTTAATATTCAAATTTCAATCCAACTTTGGTTAATCCTCTTTTTCAACCAAAAAAGAAAAGGCAAAATTTTGTCAAAACTATACTATCCAGCAAAAATATCGTAATTTTGCGCAATCATATCAACCTTTTTGATACTTACCACCCGTAATTATTTTTCACAAAGCCTTATTGGAATGAAAAAGTTTATCGCTGTTGCGTCTGCTTTCCTGATTATCTTTTTTGTCATTGCATGTCAAAATGGAGACCACACCGCTTCTACAACACCTACAAATCTGACGGCTGTTCAATTGCCGAATACGCCCGAAGAAGTCATTAAAACTTGGGAGAGTCAAATAGGTGAAAACCAATTTGCCGATGCTAAACTCATCAGCACAGGCAAAGCCTTGGAAACGGTTGTGTCGCTTGACAGTACGCACCGTATTGAACCCATTGCGGCATCATCCACAAATATCCTCAATATCGCTTGTCGTACTGAGGGGGATAAATCTGAATGTGATTGTCTATTGGAAGATGCGGTTGGGCAATTGAAATGCACCTATTTCCTACTCCGCATCAATGGTCAATGGTATCTGCAAGATGCGACCTCTGAACCTGTTGAGAATGTCAATATAAAACCAGAACGCCCTGTTAAGTAGTTGATAATGGATAGTTAAAACAACTATATACTATCCATTATCCACTATAAACTATCATCTATTTATGAAGATTGGTCTCTTTTTCGGTTCTTTCAACCCTATACATGTTGGGCATTTGATTATCGCTAACTTTATGGCGACGCAGACCGATTTGCAACAAGTATGGCTTGTCGTGAGTCCGCAAAACCCTTTGAAGGCTAAAAACACCTTGGCACGAGACCGTGACCGTCTGAATATGGTGCAATTGGCGGTTGACGACAATCCGAGACTAAGGGCTTCAAATATCGAATTTGACTTACCAAAACCGTCTTATACGATTGATACTTTGGCGTATTTAGCCGAAAAATATCCACAACATGAATTTTCGCTCATCATGGGTGGCGACAATATTGCCACTTTGCATAAATGGAAAAATTATGAGTTGATACTGAGGGGGTATGATATATACGTGTATCGTCGTCCAAATATTGACTTAGGCGATTTGGCAATGCATGAACGGGTAAAGCTGTTCGATGCGCCATTGATGGATATTTCTGCTACGTATATTCGCAATTGTTTGACATCGGGCAAATCAATTCAGTACCTTGTGCCAGATAATGTTTTAACCTATTTGACTGAGACAAAAATCTATTAGTCCGACACCAATTTCACAAATTACACGAATTTAGTTCCTTACAGTATGACAAAAATAATTCGTGTAATTCGTGTCAAAAAACGCAATCAATGACTGTTCAAGAACTCAACGACCTCATAAAAAAGCGGCGTGCCATTTTTCCTAAAACCTATATTACAGGGAAAGAGATTCCACAAGACATCATCGAGCAAGTGCTTGAAAATGCCAATTATGCACCGACGCATAAGTTTACAGAGCCTTGGCGGTTTCGGGTACTGAGGGGGGCTGCTTTGCCAAAATTAGCCGACTTTTTAGTTGGAGACTACAAAAAACTCACGCCACTCGCCGAACAAACGGACATGAAAATAAAGAAAATGACTGAAAATCCAACGCGTTCGGGCTGTGTTATTCTTATTTTGATGAAACGACATGCTGAGATTTTGCCAGAATGGGAGGAAGTCGCTGCCGTTGCTATGGCTGTTCAAAATATGTGGTTGACGTGTACGGCTTATGATATTGGCTCGTATTGGAGTTCACCTTCTGCTATAACTGAACGGGGCAATGATTTTTTAGGCTTGGCTGAAGATGAACGCTGCTTAGGTTTGTTTTATATGGGTTATCACAATATGCCTGATTTAGTACCACAGCGTACACCTATCACGGAGAAAGTGGAATGGGTGAATGAATAAGGAGACCACTGATTTGACTGATGCGACTGATTTACACTGATTTTTTTGCTTACAATATAAAACAAAAAAATCAGAGAAAATCAGTCGAATCCGTCAAATCAGTGGTCAAACCAAAATAATGACAATCAATACAAAACCGTCACATCTCCTTGTAAAATGACCGTTTTCCCTGGCAAAACCTCAATTTCTGCATAATAAACATACACGCCTTGTTGCGCCCGTTGACCTCTAAAAGTGCCATTCCAACCTTGTTCCAAGACATTTGTTTCGATGTTTTTTGCTTCAAAAACATGCTCACCCCAACGGTCAAAAATGGCTAAACGGCGGATGGGCAAATTGTCTTTACTAAAAATCGTAAACGCTTGATTGCCATTTTTTGAATCGGGATTCATGGCATTGGGCGCGTAAACATTGGGTTGCACGAATAATGTGACCGTATCAAGGGCTGTACAACCCGCGGAATCCGTCACCCTTAAGGTCAAATATGTCGTTTCTTTGGGCGAAATGGCAAAAGTTAAACAGTTTTTGCAATTGGCTGTATCGTTGGGCAACCAAAGAGCAGCAACCACTTTTCGATTGGGTTTGCCTTCAAACCTCACCGTTTGCCCTATTTTTACAATATCTTTAAAACTACTGAGGGGGGTGATTTTAACGGTTAAAACGGCAGGTTGCCCCATCGTAAAAGTCAAAGGGCGGTTGTAACAACCAACCGAATCCTTGACAACGAGCTTATAAATCCCTGCTTTTATATTGTTAACTGTATTATTTTTTGAAAAAGTCACACCATTATCAACAGAATATTGGTAAGGTGGATAACCACCGTTGGGATTGCCAAATTTTATTTGTCCATCTGTCAAACCATAACAAGAAGGTTGTTTAGTCGCAAAAGGAAATTCTGGCGATTTGAAATCAATATCAAGTGTATCCGTTGCCGTTTCTGAGCGACGGCAAACACCAAGATAGCCTTCTGCGATATACCGACCTGGCGCATTGATTATGAGAAAAGTGTCCTTTCCAAACTTTACAATCGAGTCCTCATAACGCCATTGCACGCCGTCATAAAGCCCCGTTGTGATTAAGGTATCGGGACAAACGCCATCGCCAATATTTTTCAAAGTGATATTTGGTTCTTTATTTTTGCTAAAACCTGAGTAAAAAGCGGCATAACTGGCGGCATTGTTCTGTCCGTACATCGCCACTTGTACTGCGCCTTCTGCTTTGAAACTGATTTTAGAGACTTTTTGACCTATTTTGAATAAAGTCAGATTGCGATACGTCACAAAATCAGGATTCCCAACCACCGTGCCAGCCGCTCCCAAATTCGCTGCAACGCCATCAATCAACACTGTCACCAAGGAGTCGCGCATCGCTGTTATCATCACGCCACCATCAAAAGAGATAGCACCAATGGTGTTGGGTTCAATGATATTATTAATCTCATTTGGAATACTACAACTCATGGGCGGTACAAAAATCAACCCCTCAGTACGGTATTGATTTGACGTGCCATCTGGCGAGCCACCAATCATTTGATAGACGTAAGCCTTTTGTGAAGTACGAATATAAAGATTATTATCGGCTGAAAAAGCACTTGTCAATATGGCATAAAATTGCCCCGCGTTGAGCACCGCAATGGGCGAAGTGCCACCGTTTAGGAAGACCTGCGTATTGTCGTAATGTGCCACAACCATCGGACGTTCCAAAGAAGTAGAGCCATTGCCTTTACAAATAATGTATTCTTTACCAACACTTTCAATGGGAACAATTTGGTCAAAACCAATATCTTTATCACCCGAAGTCACAGGCGAGCCACACATTGAGCCAGAGTTAATGGCAATGGGTTTCGTGGATTCAACCAAACCGCCCATAAAGCCATTTGGCGGTTGTGTTGTGCCATTTGAAGTCAGATATTGACTATAAACAATACTTTCACCTTTTTGTAAAACGATTTTTTCATTGCCTGTTGAAGCCACATCTGCTCCATTTTTTCGGAATTTAGTGCTGGCATCAAAACCCGAAAAAGTGACTTCGGTCGAGTCTTCCGTTGCCAAAATACCCACAAAATTTGACCTCGAATTTGAATTGGGGTCAGGTGCTTGCAACAAATGACCTATCCTAAACGTCTTGCCCAAAGCCGCACGCCCTTTACAAGTCAGATTGTCCGCTTGGGCTTGACTGGTGGCGTGCATACGGAAATAGGCAAAAAATTTCTTTTCGCCATCTATAACTAAACCTTTATTTTTCAATGCTTTATGTAACTCCGTTTCAACAACAAGCGCAAAAGTCGTGTTTGTATTTCCAAGGCTATATGTATAAGGTTGCGTATTGCTGATGTTAACAGTTGCTATCAAATTGCCCGAACCATCGCGTATATTCACAGGAAAAGCCGTTTGTTCAGGTGTTGACAAATACAAATATTGAGGCCCCCATTCCGTGCGGGCGTGCATCGGCGGCATCCAATGAATGGAATCTAATTGGCTAAAAAGGTTGGTGGAACAAGTGATAAAAAAAAGAGCAATAAGTAAACGGTTCATACCATAGGTGCATTTCAAATTCCATTACACAAAACATTGATTTTCAATGATTTGCATATTGGCACGTTTAGTTAATTTATAATTTTTTCCTTGCGTTTATTTTTTTTTGTAAAATTATACAATTGAGAGTCGTTCTTATAGAATAATTTCGTTTCTCAAACGCTGTTTTTAGACAGGGCGTTGCGCTCAATCGTTTAATCAAAATTTTTATTAAATTATGACCATAGGCATCGGCGGCATCAGTCGCAGTGGTAAATCGACCTTAGCATCACTCATTCAGCGTTATTTTACTGTTGAGGCACGAAATCCCGATTCTTTCGGGAAGGGGGGACAAACGGCTATCATTTTAGCACAAGATGATTACGTTTTTCCAACAGAACAGATTCCTAAAATCAAACACAATGCAGACGTTGAAATTGATTGGGAAACACCAGAATCTATTGATTTTCAACGATATAGAAAGGCTATTTTAACGGCACAACTGCAGTTTGACGACGTTATTACTGAGGGGTTGTTCAATTTTTATGCCGAAGATATTAATTGTCTTTTTGATAAATTCTTTTTTGTAAATATCTCAAAAATCACTTTTTTACGACGTAAAGCATTGGACAAACGTTGGAGCGAAGTACCCGCTTGGTATATCGAACATATTTGGATGAGCTATGAACGTTTTGGACGAACGATTTTAGATGACAAGAAAAAAGAAGTGCTTATACTTTCAGGCGAAGTAGATTTTGATCTAAACATTGTTACGGATTTCTTGAAAAAGTGCCGTAATTAGCATTTTTTTTAGAAATGATGAGTGATAAATAGTCAGCAATTTCCGCTTTGGTTTCTTATAAAATTAATCCTAAAACGGAAATTGCTGGCACATTTTATATTACTCATTTTACGTAGAAATAAACTCGTTTAGGAAACGTTCATTGGAATGATGATTGATAGATGATGAATTTGTAAAGCCATTCACCATTAATTTATTCACCATTCACCATTCACCATTCACCATTAATATATTCACCATTAATTTATAAAACCGTTTTATGAAAAAGCTCATTTTTCGCCCATTATCCTTCATTTTTTCTTGTTTTTCGCTTTTTTTGACACCCCTCAGTATGTCGGCACAAGCATACGGTACTGCGGCAGGTGCGCGTATTGGTGATGGTTTTGGCATCACTGTACAACAACAAGTTGCCATCCACACAACTGTTGAAGGCATTTTACAAAGAAGTTTTAAATCCTCCGATGTGACTTTGTGTGTACTCGGTGAGCAACATAAAAACCTTTTGTCGCGAGGCTTCAATCTCTATTTTGGCGGCGGACTTTATAAAACGTGGTTAGAAAAAAGAACCAATGTCATCGTGCAACCTTCTGACGCATGGGGTATCACGCCAATTGCAGGTTTAGAAATTACACTTGGTAAATTCAATATTTCTGGTGATTTCAAACCGCTTCTAAAACTCGGTGGTGGCGACGAAAATACATCTGGTTTTAGTTGGCAATCTGCTATTTCCATCCGCTATGTTTTTGCAGGACGCTATTTCAAAAACGATGATTGGAAGTTTTGGAAAAAATGGAAGAAGAAGTAATGATTTAATGGTGAATGGTGAATGGTGAATGGTGAATGGTGAAAACAATATTATTCACCATTCACCATTAAAATATTCACCATTAAAATTCAAATCGTTTTCAGGTATTCTATGAGGGCTTTTCGTTCATCAGCGGTTAATTTATCGCCATATATATGCCCTTGATTGCCATATCCTAACTGTGTCGTATCGTAGGTTTTCGTGTTGCTTTTTGTTGTTTCTACTTTGTATTTCCAACCTATTTTGATGGCATCGAAATCAGCCGTATTGTCAAAAGTCCGACTCCATTTTGCGGGGCGCTGCGATGAGTTAAGCAAATCGTCGAGCGTAGGCACTGAGCCGTTGTGCAAATATGGAGCCGTTGCCCAAATACCATCAAGTGGCGGTGCGACATAACCTTTTGTCGGTAATAATTGCGCAGCAGCAGGTTTTTGGTTGAACCAACTGCGGTTGTACCAACTGTCATAATCAGGATATTGAGCATACTCATCAGCCAAAGCACGGTCAGTGCCAATCGTTTGTAAATCAATGAGATAGTTCGGATATGACTCGTCTGTGCCGTATTTTCCGTGGCATTTTTGGCAGTTAATTTCAAAAATCGTTTTGCCTTTTGTTGCCAAAACTTGGTCAATAGCGTTCAGATACTGAGGGGGCCGCAATGTCCTTAAATAAGCCATGACATCTGGAAAATGGGCATCAATTTTACGTGCTTCTGTACTGTCAAGCATAGAAACCAAGGCGGAAGCCATGCTCAAACGTCCAAAATCGCCTACGCCGAGACCATTGTAATACAAGGCATTTTTCTTACGCATCAGCCACCAAGCAGGTACATCGGTTGGGATAACGCGTGTTGGAATCGTGAATTGGGCTGTTTCAATCCAAGTCAATTTTTTATCATGTCTAAAAGCAGACAATGAACCGAAAATTTTATCCGCAGGGCTCACCCCGCGTGTATCCATTCGGATATATGGCGAAATACTTTTAAATACTTTTAAAACCTCGACTAAACGGCATATAAGCTGCCCACTCCTTGGAATTAATGCCATAATTGCTTTGCACAATGCCATCAACAAAGCCCAAAAGTGTCCCAATGTCTTGCGTATTGTCCGCTGTTGTATTGCCCAAACCGACGACGATTTGACCATTCAAACGGTCAGCGTGGCAACTCATGCAGTTCGTGTAAACGACTTTAACACCATTTGAAGCCGTTGTAACCGTATAGTTGAAGGGAATCCCTTTGTTGTCGCCTGTACGACCCAGATCATCGGGGCTGTTTGATGAAAAAATCGGAACAGATTTATAAATAGCTAACGGAATACCGCTATTGAGATAGTCGCCATTGTGCAAATAATCACGTCCTGCATCGGCATTGCCTGACCGTTGTTCGCTTGCTTGAATTTTAGTTGCACCGTCTGGAATGGGTTCGACAAAAGGTGTTGAATGTTTGCAATTTGCCCACAACAATAGGGAAGCAATGGGCAGAATAATGAATAGGAATTTTGAGCGCATGTCAAGTGATTTTTTTGTTGAATAAAATTCAATTTCCAAGAAAAACAAAGATTTTATCCACAAAAATAAACAAAAAAAACCTTTTTCCTACGTATAAGAAAAAGGTTTTAATGAGCTGTTTTTTTAAAAATATTACTCCCTCAGAGTGGTGGCTTCAGTCAATTCTTTGACCGCTATTTTCGCAAAATCAAGGAGTTTTTGATAGTACAAATGATCCCGTTTTATTGTGCGTTTATTCTCATCTGAAAGAGGAAAAGACGCTAATTCTGAATGAAGTTTTAGTGCCTCTATCAACGAATTTTCCAGATTTTGAAGTTTTGACAAATTATTTTTAAGCGCATCCGTCGTCAATTCCTTTATTTTTGGATAATCATTTTTATTAAACTGTTGCACAAAATCAAAGACACGTTTCACTTTTACAGCCTGTGTTTTGGCTAATTTTATCGCAACGGCAGAATCCATCGGCATAAAATCGTAAGCTCTACGAAGACTACACCACGTTCTTTCTAAGGAATCTAATGACAATTCTTCATTTAATATTTCTGTAAAATTAAAGTTTGAATCGCTCGCCTTCGCGATAGAATCGAGATTTCGTACCCCCTTCCCGAGAGAATCGGGATTTCGTCCCACAACAGTATAAAGGGCGTTTTTGAGGTCTGTATTAAAAAAATCATTCCGCGTAATTAATTGATTTGACAACTGATACGCAGGGTCAAAAGGAAGATGTGTTTTTTGAAAAACAGACATTTGCGGCATAAACCATTCTTCAAAAGCAGGCGACAGCGGAATTTGTTTACCCTCTTCTAAATTACTCGCCGCCCAAGTGACATCAAAAGAATGCCATTGACCATCAATACATATCACATTCCAAGCGTGGTTTTGAATATTTGTCGCATCATTTATATCCTTACCATAACCCGCAACATATCGAGCAGGGATGCCCGATTGTTCGCACAATTGCATCAGCAGCCTTGTAAATCCACTGCAAACGGCTTTTTTAGTCTTGAAAACAGTCTCAGGATTTTGAGTATTAATGCCCGCCGTTTCATCGTATTCAATATGCGTAGCTATCCAAACAAAGTAAAAACGGACACGAGAAAGGTCAGTTAGTGCATTGTTTTCGCAATACGCAACGAGGTTGCTCATCGAGTGCATCGTCTCCGAAGGCGTTTGGATAGACAATGAATCAATGCGACTAAAGTTTTCAGCAAAAAGGTTTTTAGGAAGGCAGAATAAGACAGGTAGAAACCATAAAAATTTTAGCACAGAACGCAGTTTTTGTTATTCGTAAATTTGTAAATATTTGTGTAAGCCCGTTAAATTGAATACAAAAATAGTGCTTTTTTATAATTTATAAATTAAAATACTTTGTTATTTTTTAAATATATAATAAAACAATGAAATTAGGTAAATATATCATTCCAGAATCCACGGTTTTGGCATCTGTAATTTTGGCTTCACTTTCGTTTTTCTATTTCACTTTTGACGAGATTCCAGCTCTGTGAAAAATAATTGATTAGGTTGGTAATTTGCCGGCCACTTGTCTTTGCTTCGCCAATTTTATCTTCTTTTGTTTCCAATTCTTCTATTTCTTTATTGGTTTCAAGGGCAGTTTGCAAAGGTTCTGCTAATTTTCCGAACCGTTCTGACCAATTTTTTAAAGCAGGTAAAGACAATTTTTCGACATTTTTTTCTGCCGTTTGACTAAAATCCAAAAGACCTTCGTGGGCAGCGGTGAGCATCAAATTCTGCTTTTCTTTAAGCACACCACGTAGTTTTGCAAGGATATTGGTGTCTTTTGGCATAAACGCAACACCACGGCGATGGCTCTGAATCATAAAACTCAAGGAGTCCAGCGCATACTCACGGTTCAAAATGGTTGTAAAATTTTCGTCGGGTGTTTCGGAATCGCCCCCCTCAGTATGGTCAAAAAATGTTTGTCGTGAGGTCAGTTCTTTCGTCAATTGGAAAACAGGGTCATAAGGCAAATGCCCTTTTTGAAAATAATCTGGCGTACCCATAAAATAACGCTCAAAAGAAACGCCCAGAAAAGTGCTGTCACTCCCCAGCACATTGGAAGCCCACGTTGGGTCAAACAATGCCCACTCCTCTCCTATTTTTATCACATTCCAAGCATGGGTTTCGATGCTATCAACCTTCGATTCCTCTTTTCCATAACCCGCTACATATATAGCTGGAATATTCGATTGCTTACATAAATACGCCAATAATCGAGCATAACCCGTACAAATGGCTTTGTGCTGCTTGAAAACATACTGAGGGGACTGCGTTTTTGAATCAAAATCAAGGTGAACGTTTTGGGCAACATCTTCATCATAACGGACATTTCGAGCAACCCAAACAAAATAAAAACGAGTCTTTTCTAAGTCATTATACGCATTAGCTTTGCAGTAGGCAACCAAATCAGCCGTTGACCTTGTTGCCAACAAGGGGGCTTTCATAGCAATAGAATCAATGCGTGCAAAATTTTGTCCGCGCATACTGAGGGGGGGTATGGACAACAAAATGAGCCATAGAAACAGGCTCGTTAGGTCGGTTTGTCTTTTCATAAAACGTCTATTGTGGAATGGAAATGATGTTTTTTTAGACCACCGATGACACTGATTTAACAGGTTTTCACTGATTTTCTTTTTATCATTCCGTAGGAAACTAAAAAAATCAGAGCAAATCTGTTAAATCAGTGTCATCTGTGGTCTAAAAAAACCAAATCAAGAATTCAAAAACCGCATTTTAAGTTCAGGAGTCGGCAACCAACATTCGTTTTTTTTGCCAAACCAACGGTAGCGATTTTTAGCAACGATATTGTAAAAAAAATCTCTAATCGGATGTGGTACAATGATTAACGCATACAAATATTTCCACAAGCCTGAAAAATACCGCACTTCTCTCAAAACGGCTGTTGAACGTGTATAAGCCTGACCATTTTCAATCAATACAAACGTATCAAAATCGTCAGTTTTCATACCTAAATGCTTCAAAATCGCTTGTCCACGCTCCGATTGAAGGGAAGCGAACAAAATTTTACCTTCTGGGTCATGCTCAATAACGAATTGCACGGAGGCACTACACAGGTTGCACACACCGTCAAATAAGACGAGTGGTTTTTCTGGAAAAAGAGTATTATTAGTCATTTGTCAATTTTCATTTTTATAAATAGAACCAAAAATAGGATAAAACGTTTTAGCTTCGCAAAATAAATTCGCTCAATCACTCAATTATCAATCATGTTAAAAAAAGCCGTTATCACAGGTGCGACCAAGGGCATAGGTCGCGCTATTGCCGAAAGCCTCGCTACTGAGGGGTACGATATTGCCGTTTGCAGCCGCCACGAAGAAGATTTGTTAGAGATGAAAAAGGATTTTGCTTCCCGCTTTGCAAACGTTGAACTGTTGACCAAAGTTGTGGATATGAGCAAAAAAGAAGAAGTCTTGTCGTTTGCCCAATTCATTGAAAATCAATGGGATAGAATAGATGTTTTGGTCAATAATGCAGGCATTTTCATTCCTGGAGCGATTCATACTGAGGGGGATGGTGATTTAGAAAAAATGATAGAAACGAATCTTTATTCTGCCTATCACCTTATACGTGCTTTGTTGCCGTTGATGCTGCCCTTGAAAAAAGGCTATATCTTTAATATGTGTAGCACCGCTTCGACTTCTGCTTATACAAACGGTGGTTCGTATTCGATTTCAAAATATGCGCTTTTAGGTTTTACAAAAAACTTACGTCAAGAACTCAAAGACAAAGGCATCAAAGTCACGGCTATCATGCCCGGTGCCACGTGGTCGGATTCATGGGCAGGTTTTGAAGCACCCGAAGAGCGATTGATGCAAGCGCGGGATATTGCGGAGGCGGTTTTGGCTGCTTTGCGGATGTCGGCGGCGGCGGTTGTGGAGGAGATTGTTTTGAGACCGCAGTTGGGGGATTTGTAGGTTTGTTTACAAAAAAGGTTTATTTTTGTTGAAAATTAAAAAGAAAATGACTGAAACTATTGCTGCGGAATCGTATATTTTCAAAGGACAAAACCTTGGGGTTTTACCTTTGGAATTGGCTTTTTTATATAAAACCATAGACAAATCTCAATATATACTGCAACTTGAAGACGGTTGGGATGATGCGGAAGCAGAAAAATATGAAGAAAAAACATGGATAAATGCCGTTTCGTTCCTCATACGTTATGCCAAAACCCTGTTCGATGATTTCAATATTATCATAAACAGTCCTAAAATATATCATGGTCCCAATGGTAGTATTGACATTCTTTGGGAGCCTTCTGCCTATCGCCTTGTTATCAATATCCCTAAAATGGGCGATACAGCGATGTTTTATGCCGATGACTATAAAGACCAAAAGACTGAGGGGGTCTTTCAATTGGACAATTTTAATGTTTCACTTATTCCTTTTGCGATTCAACTTTAAAATTTATGACTGAGAAAACACATTTAATAGAATTTCCAATAGAAGAAATTCCAAATGAAGACTTGCTGTATTACAGGGTGCATACTGTTAATATAGACTATGAAGAGACTGACCCTTCAAAAAAGATAAAATTGGTCGCTTTTGACCCTCATCCAAAGGGCAGCACTCAAATGTCAACAAATTGGAATAAATATTCAACGCCTTCTGAGTTGCAACAATTAGCAAAAATACCTGAAAAAAAATGGCGTTGTGTCCTTTGTTGCGGGTGAAGTCAGAAACGCACCTTATCCATTACAAGTGATTCACGACCCTATTTTGACAGAAGATTTTAGAAACCAAGCTCATGCCCTTATATTGGACATTCCTTTTAGAAAAAACGATATTGGCATCAGAGTAAAATTGAGAGATATTTGCTCTTGGGAAATAACTGTTTAGATGTTGAAAATGCCTAAATAATAGGCTATAATTGCGCTTTCAAGTTCTTCCGCCCGTTATTCTTTATTAAAATGAACATTTATGTCCTCAATATCAATTTCATTTTCATTTAAATTGAGGTCAGTTAGTGTCCAAATACCACGTGATGGATTTTCAAGAATCCCATATTTTTTCAACTTTGTCTTAGCCCATGCAAGTCTATAATCAATTTCAGTTTCATATTGATTTTTACCGTCGAGATGCATTATTTCTAATAATTCGGCTGGATATTGTTCAATCTCAAAAACTTTTGCATTTATTTCTTTAATAGTTCCTATCCCTCCTAACAACTTTAATGCTTTAATAACAGGGATAAATAAGTCCTTATGCTGAGGTAAAAAAGGGTTTCTTTTCTTTTTTGTATAAGTTTGTCTTGTTCCTTTTGTTTGGGGTGAAACCATAAAACTCTTTTCCTTCTCTACAAACGAATTTTTTTCTGCATCAATATCAGTAATGTCTTGTTCTTCTGGTATAGCAAAACTCCTTTTTCGAGTCAATTTTACGGTAAGCGGTTCGTTGGGAATATACTCCACTACTAAAATAATACCCCTCTGAATCTGCTCAATTATAGGACTAATCGTTTCAGCAAGGGCTGGAATTATGTCGTCTTTGATTATTTCTTCTTCAACCCTATTCGTTTCTTCTATAAGACCCTGCGGAAGTTGAACGCCCAATTCTTTAAGGGTTTGAATTGAGTTGTAAAGTTGTTCGATTTTCGTCATATTTATTTTAATATATTTTTATGCAAAGGGATAAAGCACAAGAGCGTATATTCTTAAATGGAAGATAACTCAACAAGGGTTTGACAAAAATTATGATTATCAATATTTTGAAAACCCAATCCAAAGTTACCGCAGAATTTTTTAAAGTCATCAAAGTACTTTGATTTATTTAGACATATTGGCTTTGTAAAATTGTAGCCAGTCCCATTTACATTATAGAAATCAAATTTATCTTTATTGAAATCGTCAATTTGAAAAAAAGACCATAAATAATAAGATTTTTGAGTTTTATCTGACTTCCCTACTATTAAAAAACAGTATGCGCCTACAGCTTTTTCAATTTGTTTTTTCGCTGTATAAATTCTTGAATCATATTGTATTGTGTTGTCAAGGACTATCGAATCAATAATTGTCTTAAAATTTACGCCCAGAGTAGGATAATAGCCTAATTTATCAGCATTGTGATATTGAATGTAATATTTATGTTTCATAAAGAAATACACATTTTGTTAAAATTATTTAGTCAAAACCTTTACTTTTC